>CAMZLV010000069.1 GCA_947311835.1 uncultured Lutibacter sp.
TACCAAAAATAGATGTTGCTATTGTTGGCGAACCAACATTGATGAATTTAGCAGTAGCCGAAAAAGGATTGGTCGTTTTTGATGCCGTTGTAAAAGGCACACCAAGTCATGCTGCACACCCAAATACAGATAATGCCATTTATAACACTATACATGTGCTTCAATGGTTTAAAGATTTTCAGTTTAAAAAAACTTCAGAGGCATTAGGAGATGTAAAAATGACTGTCACACAAATCAATGCAGGTAAACAACACAATGCGGTGCCTGCAGATGTAAAATTGGTGATTGATGTTCGAGTAAATGATGCATATAGCAATCAAGAAATTGCAGATTTACTGATAAATAACTCGCCTTGTACAAGTATTACACCAAGAGGTTTGGCATTAAATTCATCTTCAATTCCTGTAGATCATAAATTGGTTCAAGCAGGCATTGCATTAGGAAGAACAACCTATGGATCACCAACTTTATCAGATCAAGCAGTATTATCTTGTCCCTCATTAAAATTAGGACCAGGAGATAGTACACGTTCTCATACTGCAGATGAATTTATTTATTTGAAAGAAATTGAAGAAGGTATTGCAATTTATATACAATTATTAAAAAAAACACTTTAAAATAAGCATATGAAACTTTGGGACAAAGGAGTATCAATAGATAAAAAAATAGAAACATTTACCGTAGGGAATGATAGAGAAATTGACATTCATATTGCTAAATATGATGTAATTGCCTCTATAGCACATGCAAAAATGCTCGAAAAAACAGGAATTATTACTTTAAATGAATTGCAACAATTATTGGAAGGTTTACAAAATTTACAACAACAAATTAGTAATAAAACTTTTGTAATTGAATCGCATTTTGAAGATGTACATTCAAAAATAGAATTTGAACTGACAAAAAAATATGGCGAAGTTGGAAAAAAAATTCACACAGCACGCTCTAGAAATGATCAAGTATTGGTAGCGTTACACTTATATTATAAAGAGCAGTTACAAGAAATAAATACCAAAGTAGAGTTGTTTTTCGAAACCCTTTTAACTTTAGCGAACACACATAAAGATAAATTATTACCTGGATACACACATTTACAAGTTGCAATGCCATCATCATTCGGATTGTGGTTTTCTGCCTATGCAGAATTATTGATCGATGATGTGTATGTATTAAACGTAGCCTTAAAAATAGTAGATCAAAATCCGTTAGGTTCTGCCGCGGGTTACGGAAGTTCTTTTCCGATTGACAGAGCGTTTACCACTAAAGAAATGCAATTTGCTACCTTAAAATACAATGTAGTTGCAGCACAAATGAGCAGAGGGAAAAGCGAACGAACCATTGCTGCGGCTTTTGGAGGTTTAGCAAATACCATGGCTCGATTTGCAATGGATATATGCCTTTATACAAGTCAGAATTTCGATTTTATTGCTTTTCCAGATGAATTAACAACAGGAAGTAGTATTATGCCTCATAAAAAAAATCCTGATGTGTTTGAACTCATTCGAGGTAAGTGTAATAAAATTCAAGCATTACAAACCGAAATGGTTTTAATTACCAATAATTTACCAAGTGGTTATCATAGAGAATACCAACTATTGAAAGAAAATATGATACGTGCATTTATTGACTTGAATGACATTTTAGATATTTTTACCTATTCCATTCAACAAATACACGTCAAAGAAATTGATTTATCTGACAAAAAATACCAATATTTATTTACCGTAGATAGTATTAATAATTTGGTGGTCGGCGGAATGTCTTTTAGAGAAGCCTATCAAAAAATTGGAGCAGAAGTACAATCAGAAACCTACAAGCCAGATGAGAGTAAAAAGCATTCGCATATTGGCAGTTTAGGTAATTTGTGTTTAGATGAGATTCGAGAGAAATATCCGAAGTGAATAAAAACCACTATTTCAACAAAAAAATTGAATATTTGATAATTTTAAATAGAATTTTACTTTATTATTGCGAATAATTAACCTGTGAGATTAAAAATACTATTTTTTTTAATTTAATTTTGCCATATCAATAAAATAAGAAATGAAAGTATTAAAATTTGGAGGTACTTCTGTTGCAAACGCAGAAAATATATCAAAAATAATTGATATCCTTAAAGTAGAATCATCAAAAGAAAAAATTGCAGTTGTAGTTTCAGCACTTGGTGGTGTTACGGATATGTTAATTCAAGCAGGAGAACTTGCTACCCTTAAAGACAAACAATATATAGATGTTTATAAGCAAATTAAAACAAGACATATTGACACCATAAATGGATTGTTAAATGCTTCTCAAAAAGATGACCTTACCAAAACCATTGAAATTTTATTAGAAGAATTAAAACAAATTTTAAAGGGCGTATTTTTAATAAATGAGTTTTCAGAAAAAACAAGAGCAAAAATTGTGAGTTTTGGCGAACTGCTTTCATCAACTATTATTGCAAAAGCATTGCAACAAAAAATAAAAAATGCTGATTTAAAAGACAGTAGAGAACTTATTATAACTGATTCGAATCATACTCAAGCTACTGTTAACATTGAAATTACTAACAAAAATATAATTACTTATTTTCAAACAAATAAAAAACAAATTGTAATTCTTCCAGGTTTTATTTCTAGAGATAAAAATGGAGAATCAACTACATTAGGTCGAGGAGGTTCTGATTATACTGCTGCACTAATTGCTGCAGCACTACACGTTAACACGCTCGAAATATGGACTGACGTTAGTGGTATGTATACTGCAAATCCTAAACTGGTAAAACAAGCCTTTCCGATTGCACATATTTCTTACCAAGAAGCAATGGAACTATCACATTTTGGTGCGAAAGTTTTATATCCACCAACAGTACTTCCTGCTCTCAAAAAAAACATTACAATTATTATTAAAAATACTTTTAATCCAAACCATCAAGGCACTATGATTACCAAAAACAAATCTGAAATAAAAGGTATTGTAAAAGGAATAAGTCATATTGAAAACATATCATTATTAACGCTTGAAGGAAATGGAATGTTGGGAATTACAGGTTTCTCTCACCGTGCAATTGCAGCACTTTCAAAAGAAAACATTAATATTGTTTTGATTACTCAAGCCTCTTCTGAGCACTCTATTTGTATTGGAATAAATAGCGATTTAGATGATTTAGCAAAACAAACTATTAATTCTGAATTTGCTTATGAAATATCACTAAATAAAATTAAACCGTTAACTATAGAAAATGACCTTGCTGTTATTGCAGTTGTTGGTGATAATATGAAAAACCATCAAGGTATTAGTGGTCGAATGTTTAGTTCATTAGGAAAAAATAATGTTAATATAAGAGCCATTGCGCAAGGTGCATCTGAAAGAAATATCTCTGCAGTAATAGCTAAAAAAGATATTAAAAAAGCTTTAAACACGCTTCATTCAGAATTTTTTGAAAAGCAAGTTAAAAAATTAAACATTTACATAGTTGGTATTGGTAATGTTGGCGGTATACTATTAAATCAAATTCAACAACAACAAGAATATCTATTTCAAAATTTATTATTAGACATAAGAGTCGCAGGAATTAGTAATTCTAAAAAAATGATTTTTGATAAAGAAGGAATTGACTTATCTAATTGGAAAACTTTATTAGAAAAAGGCGAAAATCGTACGCATGAATCTTTTCTAGAAAACGTTAAAAAACACAACCTAAGAAACAGTATTTTTGTAGATGTAACAGCCAATAATGAAGTTGCTAATACATATGCTGCTTATTTACAAGAAAGTATCTCAGTTGTAGCTTGTAATAAAATTGCTTGTTCTTCAAACTTTGAATCTTATCAAAATTTAAAGAATTTATCAAGAGAATACAACGCCTCATTTTTGTTCGAAACCAATGTTGGCGCTGGATTACCGATAATCAACACTTTGCAAAACCTAATAAATTGTGGTGATAAGGTAACTTCTATCCAAGCAGTTTTATCAGGAAGTTTGAACTTTATTTTCAATAATTTTAATGAAAAAAGTTCTTTTTATGATGTTGTAAAACAAGCTCAAAAAGAAGGCTATACCGAACCAGACCCAAGAATTGATTTAAGTGGTGTTGATGTTGCAAGAAAAATACTGATTTTAGCAAGAGAAAGTGGTTATAAAATGGATTTATCTGATATTAAAAACGACCCGTTTTTAGCAAAAGGAAGTCTCGAAACTGAAACTATTGAAGACTTTTTCAACACGCTAAAAACCAATGCAAAACATTATGAAAACATCTACAAAAACGCTCAAAAAAATAATTGCAGGTTAAAATATGTAGCAGATTTCAACAACGGAAAAGCAACAGTTGGGCTTAAAGAAATTCCTAATGACCATCCTTTTTACAATTTAGAAGGAAAAGATAATATTGTGTTATTTTACACAAACAGATATAAGGAACAGCCTTTAATTATAAAAGGAGCAGGTGCAGGTGCAGCAGTTACTGCTTCAGGTTTATTTGCTGATATTATCTCATTAGGAAAAAATTAAACCATGAACACAATCACCATTTTTGCTCCAGCAACTGTTGCCAATGTATCGTGTGGTTTTGATGCTATGGGTTTTGCTTTAGAAACGCTTGGCGATAAAATGACATTTACAAAAACAGCAAGTAAAAAAATCACTATCTCAAAAATTGAAGGCGCTGAACTACCATTTGACACTGATAAAAATGTTGCAGGAGTGGTAGCGCAAGCAATGCTAAAAGATAGTAATGCAGCTTTTGGCGTTAACATAGAAATTTATAAAAACTTCAAACCTGGAAGTGGATTAGGAAGCAGTGCTGCAAGCGCATCAGGAACTGCTTTTGCCATAAATCAATTTCTTAATAATAAATATACCAATCTTGAATTGGTCAAATTTGCCATGCTTGGTGAAATTGCGGCTTGTGGCTCGGCTATTGCCGACAATGTGGCTGCAGCAATTTATGGAGGCTTTATACTTGTACGCAGTTATGAACCTTTAGATATCATCAGTATACCAACACCAAAAGAGTTGATGGTAACTGCTATTCATCCTCAAATTGAAGTAAAAACCGCTGATGCTCGCAAAGTGATTCCTTCTAAAATAACATTAAAAACTGCCATTGCTCAATGGGCAAATGTTGGTGGTTTAATAAGTGGTTTGCATACCGAAAACTACGATTTGATAGCAAATTCGCTAGTAGACTATGTTGCAGAACCTGCAAGAAAACACCTCATCCCCTATTTTGATGAAGTTAAAGAATCTTCTTTGAAATCTGGTGCTTTAGGTGTTGGCATTTCTGGATCTGGACCAACAATTTTTGCGCTAAGTAAAGGAATTGAAACTGCTAATAAAGTAGCAGAAGCAATGCAAAAAACATATTCAGAAACGGGAATAAAATATGAAATTCACGTTTCTAAAATTAACGAAACAGGAAGTAAAATCATCACAAAATGGAATATTATAGTTTAAATAACAATTCACCAAAAGTTTCATTTCAAGAAGCCGTAGTTAAAGGATTAGCACCTGACAAAGGACTTTATTTTCCTACTGAAATTAAAAAATTATCTCAATCTTTTTTTGATACTATTGATACGATAAGCAACCATGAAATTGCATATGAAGTGATTAAGCAGTTTGTTGGAAATGAAATTCCATCTGAA
>CAMZLV010000070.1 GCA_947311835.1 uncultured Lutibacter sp.
CCACAAGAAAAAGTTTACACACTTTTTTAAGTTAGAGTCTAAGTGAAAAAAACTGCGTTGTTTTATTTTACACTAACTTTTCAAATTCATTAAAAGCAATATAATAAGGTTGATTTTTAAAAACTGGTAAATCTACACTTTCAGCATTAGCAAGTCCAATTTTTGCTAGCCAAACTTTCGCATTTTGCTTTTTAGCATGTGTTTTAAATGTTTCTAAAAAAACTGAATCAAATCCTTCTGGTTGTTGTATGTTATTTGAGACTTTAACCAATACAAAAATAGTAGGTTCACCTTTTTTATATAGTACAAATTGAGGATGTTTTTTAAGTTTACTATTAATTGCCACAAATTCATAACCCTTTTCTTGGAGTTTTTCTCCAACTATATTCATTCCAAGATTATGCAATTCTTGCTCAGTTAATGGCGTAAGCATTGTTATTTTCTTTTAGTACGTTTATTGTAATTTTTATCTCCTCTTGTTTTTGGCTTTTTATACTTTTTAGCAATAAGTCTTCTATATGATCCTCCTTGATTTGTTTTACTGTTTTTTTCTGATTTCTCATGAAATGCTGCGCCTACTTCACGTTCATTTCGTTTATGTGGATTTTCTCTTTCTATTTCTTTTGGTCGTTCATCTGGAGTTAATTCTTCAGAAATCTCTACATCTGATGGAAATGCTACTAATGGAATTTCAATTTTCATCAATTGCTCAATAGCCTCTTTTGATTCTGTTTCTTTATCTGTAAAAAAAAGTAACGAATTACCTTGTTTTTCCGCACGTCCTGTCCTTCCAATTCGATGCATATAATTTTCTGGAAATTTAGGTGTATCAAAGTTTATAACATGACTAATTTGGTCTAAATCCAATCCACGAGCCATAACGTCTGTTGCTACTAATATTCTGTTTTCACCTTCGTCAAACTGTTTTATAGAGCGTATTCTATAATTTTGTGTTTTATTAGAATGAATAACACACAATTCATCGTTATATATTTCGTCTAATTTTAAAAAGAGTCTGTCTGCACTTTTTTTGTTTGATACAAATACTAAAACTTTATTAAATTCATCTTTATTTTGAAGTAAATGAATCAACAAATTAGCTTTGGTATAAAAGTTAGTTACTTTATAACACTGTTGTGATATATTATCTAAAGGCGTACCACTTACAGCAATAGAAACTTTGGTTGGGTTTTTAAAATAATCATTAATCAAAGCCTCTACATCATCTGTCATTGTTGCTGAGAACATAATGTTTTGTCTTCTCTCTGGAAGTATTTCAAAAATATTCATCAGTTGAAAACGAAAACCTAAATCAAGCATAACATCAACCTCATCGATAACCAACTTGTGGATAGATTTCATTTTAATTGCTCTACTCAACGCTAAATCGTATAAACGTCCTGGAGTTGCAACAATAATATCTGTTCCTTCAAGAATGGCTCTTTTTTGAGTATTTATGTTTGTTCCTCCATACACGCCAAGTACGCGTACATTTATATATGTTGCTAATTTTTCTATCTCTTGTACTACTTGCAATACCAGTTCACGTGTAGGAACCAATACCAAAACTCTAGGAGTAACTTGCTTAGAAAATTTTAAATCACGTAAAATTGGCAACATATAAGCAAATGTTTTTCCCGTACCAGTTTGTGCAATACCAACCATATCTTTTCCTGATAGAATCACAGGAAAGGATTGTTCTTGTATTGGCGTTGGCTGTGTGAAGCCTAAATCATCAATAGCGTATTGTAATTGATTGGATAGGTTTAAGTCCTTAAAAGTGCTCATTTATTGTTTATTTTGCACAAAGGTACGTTATAAAATCACAATGTTATATATCATTGACTATAAAGCAAAAAAACCGATGCAATTGCATCGGTTTAAATAATTATTTTACACGCTTTAATTATTGAATAATTAATTTTTTAGTTGCCTTTTTAGTTCCACTATTAATTTTTAGAAAATAAACTCCAGTTGTTATATTTCCAAAATTTATATTTTTATTAAATATTGAAGAGTTATTATTTATCAATTTAGAATAAATTGTTCTTCCTTGTATATCTATCAATTTGATTTTCACATCATCATTTGAACTTAAAATAACATTTACACTCCCTTTTGTAGGATTTGGATAAATATTAAATAATGTAAAATCGCTATTATTAATTCCCAATGGTGCGCCAATCACATTTAAACTGTAATCTTCAACTTCACCATCTGCGGCATTCTCACAAGGTGTTGGGTAGTCTGTTCCTAAAGAAGCAGTATATTTAGTAGAAACCCTCATCATAGTAGTTCCTGTCATTGCTGTTGCTGGAGGCACAATATTTAACGGCGAAAGTGATGTTGGTCCATTACTTACATTAAACGCTGATCCTAAATCATATTCTTCTGTTGCAATATCAAAAACACAATTTTGATTCCAATCTATCCAAACTTTGGTTTGAATATTATAAGCTCCATCTGTGTTAGCATTAACTATTAACGGATAAGATTGCCCAACTATCACATCTGTTGAAAGGGCAGTATAATCACTATATCCAGATGGTTTAGCAGAACTATTATTTATTGTTCCTATATTAACAAGTGTTGTGCTTGTTTGATATGATGTATTGGACACAGAACTACATAAACCTATTGTAAGTGTTACGTTAACAGATTGACTCATACTTGGCGAAGTTCCTGTAACAGAAATAGGATAACTTCCATTTGTCACTCCTGCTAAATTACTTACAGTTACAGTAAAATTACCATTAGCGTTTAGACTTGATGGTGCTATACTTATTGATGATCCTGTTGGATTACCTACAGCTGTAAATGTTGTGTTTTCATTAAAACCATTATACTGAGTATATGAAAAATCAAAGACTGTATCATTAGCTGCACAACTTGATTGATTTCCATTAGTATTGATAAGTCCAAAATATGGTGCAGTTGGCGAATTACAAACTGTTGATGAATTTAATTCTACTCTTCTAGGCGAAACGGCCATTACTGCTTGCATTCTATCTTTTTGATTTTGAGTGAACGTATCCATACATGAATCGTTAGAATAATCCATATAATTTTGAACTTGATCGTTTCCTAAGCCATCAGAAGTACAAGTATCATAGGTTGCACAATCATAATGCGCTGTGTCAGCATCAGGCGTATCCGCACAATAATCATCATTAGAACAGGTTGAAGAATCTCCCCAAATATGTCTCAAACCTAACCAATGCCCAACTTCATGTGTCATTGTTCTACCTAAATTGTACGTATTATTAAGCACAAAAGAGCTGTCAGCATCGGCTATTGTACCAAAAGCGTCGTAAGCAGCGACAACGCCATCTGTATCTGCCGCTCCTCCATTTGAATTTAATCCTGATAATCCAGAATTACTTGGGAATTGTGCATAACCTAATAAACCTCCAAGTCCTCCTTGGTTTAAGGATAATCCTCCTGGTTTAAAGGTCCACATATTTAAATATTTTGTAGGATCCCATTGCGTATTTGTCTTCATAGTTTCGACATCTGACTTTAATTCCCAATCATCAACAGTTGCAGGAGTATCAGCATTACTGTAAGGAGTAATATTTTGTCTATCAAGCCCATTTGTTGCGTTTCCGTTTGGGTCTGTTTGTGCCATGCAAAAATTTATTTCAACGTCAACTGCTGCTCCAGTAGAATTTGTTGCTCCAGGAGTTCCTACCAACATTCTATAATCTTGATTCATTACATTTATTTGTGATAGTGCCTGAGCATCAGAAATATTTTCATTTCCGGCCGTACCGTTTGTATTAATTGGATCTCCATTATGGATAATATGAACTACAACAGGTATATTATAAATTACTTGGGTATTCCTTCCTGCAATTCTATCTGCTTTAATTCTAGCAATAATAGGCGCTAACATTTGTTCAAATTCTTCAGTAGATGCTCTGCTAGGATATTTTTGTTGCAACTCAATTTCATTTTCAACAGTTAAACATCTAGCATATCCTGTTTTTTGAATTGACTGAATTGTTGATGGTGTTAAATTAGAACCTTGAGATTTCTTTGACGTTAATTTGTCTTGAGAATTTACAGAAATTGTGAAAAACAATACTGTGAAAAAATAGAGTAATACTTTGTTCATACTTATGAGATTTTTTAATCATTTTGAACAAAGATATTACTAATTTATTTACAATAAAAACAAAAGGCAAAAACAATAATTTGCTTTTGCCTTTTTAAATAACATTATTACAGTAATTTACCCTCCAAAATCATCAAATCTGATGTTTTCATCTGATAAACCAAAGTCTTCTCCCATTTTCTGTACTGCTTTATTCATTAACGGTGGACCACAGAAATATAACTCTAAATCTTCTGGCGCATCGTGTTTTGATAAGTATTGATCTATCACTACTTGGTGAATAAAACCTACAAAACCATCTCCTTCAGCATCTATATTTTCCTTTACTTTCCAGTTATCTTCAGGTAATGGATCAGAAAGTGCTATATAAAATTTAAAATTAGGGAAATTACGTTCTAAGTGTCTAAAGTGTTCTACATAAAATAGTTCTGCTTTCGAACGTCCTCCGTACCAATAGGTAACTTTACGGTTTGTTTTTAATGTTTCAAATAAATGATATAGATGCGAACGCATTGGTGCCATTCCCGCTCCACCTCCAACGTATAACATTTCGGCTTCACTTTCATTAATAAAGAATTCTCCGTATGGTCCTGAAATAGTAACTTTATCACCTACTTTACAGTTAAATATATAAGATGATGCTACTCCAGGATTTACATCCATCCATCCACCTTTTGCTCTGTCAAATGGTGGTGTTGCAATACGTACATTTAACATTACTCTTCGTCCTTCTGCAGGATAAGATGCCATTGAATATGCTCTTTCTACAACATCATCATTTTTCATTACCAAAGGCCAAAGTTTGAACTTATCCCAATCTCCTTTAAATTTATCTGGCTCTCCAGGATGTTCTTCAGGATGTGCCGTAATATCCATATCAGTATAATTTACAACTGTATTTGGTATTTCTATCTGAATATAACCTCCTGCTTTGTAGTCCATATCTTCAGGAATTTCAACTATAAATTCTTTAATAAATGTTGCTACGTTGTAGTTTGAAACGACTGTTGCTTCCCATTTTTTTATTCCAAATACTTCTTCTGGAATTGTAATTTTCATGTCTTGTTTTACTTTGACTTGACATGCTAATCGTACTCCATGTTGTAATTCTTTTCTTGAAAAGTGAGGCGTTTCAGTAGGTAATGCTTCTCCTCCTCCTTCTAATACATGGCATTCGCACTGAATACAGGTACCTCCACCTCCACATGCTGATGGTAAGAATATTTTGTTATTTCCTAAAGTTGACAATAAAGAACCTCCTGAGCCAACTTCTATTTCACGTTCGCCATTAATTAAGATTTTTACGGGTCCTGATGGTGATAGTTTTTGTTTTACAACTAATAAAAGACCAACTAATGCTAATGTAATCAATAGAAAAACTATGATTGTAACCATTATTGTTCCGCCTGTGCTTGCTGCTAATATCATCTATTTTATAACTTTAGAGTTGTTTGCTAATTCTTGTACTTGTGCTTCTGTTTTTACAACTGCAGTTTTGTCTTCTTTCTTTTCTTCATCTCCTCCTGTCAGCATTCCACCAAAACTCATAAAACCAATTGCCATTAATCCTGTAATGATAAATGTAATTCCTAACCCTCTCAATGGCGCTGGAACGTTTGAGTATCTAATCTTTTCTCGAATTGCAGCAATTGCTAAAATTGCTAAAAACCAACCAATTCCTGAACTTATACCGTAATTTAACGCCAATCCTAATGTTGGTATTTCACGAGATTGCATAAATAATGAACCTCCTAAAATAGCACAGTTTACAGCGATTAATGGTAAAAATATACCTAATGAATTGTATAATGATGGTGAAAACTTTTCAACTACTATTTCTACCAGTTGTACCATTGTAGCAATGGTTGCAATAAACATAATAAATGATAAGAAACTCAAATCATATTGTGCATATTCTTCACCAAGCCATGCTAAGGCTCCATCTTGTAATAAATAGGTGTCTAATAGCCAGTTTAATGGTACTGTAATTGCCATTACGAATATTACTGCTGCTCCTAATCCTATTGCGGTTGAAACTTTTTTAGATACTGCAAGGTATGAACACATTCCGAGGAAGGTTGCAAATACCATGTTATCTATAAAAATTGATTTAAAAAATAATTCTAAATGTTCCATTGTTTTATATTTTGATGAGATTCTTCGCTATGCTCAGAACTTCATTTTTTTATTAATCTTCTATTAATGATTCGTTTCTACTACGTTGTACCCAAATAATGATTCCTAAAGTAATCAAAGCCATTGGTGCTAATAGCATAAAACCGTTGTTCTCATATCCAAATGCATAAACGCCTGTTTTTTCTATTGGATCTCCTAAAACTGGTATTCCAAATAAAGTTCCTGAGCCAAGTAATTCTCTAAAAAATCCTACGATAATAAGAATTAATCCATATCCTGCAGCGTTACCTATTCCATCAAGGAATGAACGCCAAGGTGTGTTTGCTAAAGCAAATGCTTCAAAACGTCCCATAATAATACAGTTGGTGATAATCAATCCTACAAAAACGGATAGTGTTTTACTTAATTCATAAGCAAATGCTTTCAAAATTAAATCTACCACAATTACTAAAGCAGCAACTACAACTAGTTGTACTATAATTCTAATTTTTGATGGTATTACGTTTCTTAATAATGAAATCACTACATTTCCTATTGCTAATACTGCCATTACTGCAACTGCCATTACTATAGATGCTTTTAATTCGGCAGTAATTGCTAATGCTGAACAAATACCTAATACTTGTATCGTAATTGGATTGTTATCTAATAATGGATCTGTAATTAATTTTGCGTCTTTTTTTGGTAAAAGTCCCATAAATTAGTTTTTTATTGTTTTTAAATAAGGCATATACATACCTAAATCTTTTTTAATCATTGCTGCAAGTCCGTTTCCTGTAATGGTTGCTCCTGCAATTGCATCTACTTCAAAATCTAATTTGTCTTCATTTTTAGGGTCTGCATTACTTTTAGATATTGCTATTCCTTTAAACGTTGTACCATCTACAATATGTTCTCCTGCAAAATCATCCATAAAAAAACGTTGTTTGATATTTGCTCCTAATCCTGGAGTTTCACCTTTGTGGTCAAAATAAACTCCTTGAACTATTAGATTTTTATCTAAAGAAATATATCCCCAAATTGCGTCCCATAATCCTTTTCCTCGCATCGGAATAATATAAAACGTTTTCCCGTCTTTTTCTCCTATAAACAAAGGTAAACGTCTTTGATAAGATGCGTTTTTTGCTTTTGCTTCTTCTTTTTTAAGGTCAATTAAATACGCTTTATCATCTTCCGTTACTTTATCACCTTGAATAATGATTTGTTTTTTGATGTATTTTGAAAATTCATCAGCAACTTTATTTGTTGGTATAAATGCAACGCTTTTTTCATCATTTTGATTAATTCCCATTGCATACAAAATGTTTTGTTGCTTTTCTAAACGTTTATTTTCGTCTATTTTAGGTTTTAATGCAGACGCTGAATAAGCTAATATAATTCCTACTATTAGCACCATAACAATGGCAAATAGTATTGTATATGAATTTTTATCTGTTCTTTTTTCCATCGTTATGCCGTTTTAACTTTTGCGCGATTCAATCTTCTTTTTATATTTCCTTGCACAACAAAATGGTCAATAGTTGGTGCAAATACGTTCATTAATAAGATAGCCAACATCACTCCTTCTGGATATGCTGGATTGAATACTCTAATCATTATTGACATAAATCCTATTAAAAATCCATAAATCCATTTTCCTTTATTGGTTTGACTTGCTGTTACAGGATCTGTTGCCATAAATACGGTACCAAATGCAAAACCTCCTATTAATAAGTGATGCCAAAAAGGTGTATTCATTAAGCCGTAAAATTTAGTTCCTTCGGCAATAATTCCTGAAGCTGTAAATTGGTTGAAAATTAATCCCATAACCAATGCACCAAGTACTGATGATAACATTATTCTCCAACTTCCTATTTTTGAAAATATCAAAAATAAGGCTGCTAAAATTATCAATAAGGTTGATGTTTCTCCAACTGATCCTGGAATAAAACCGTAAAACATATCTGCAACTGAATGTGCAACTTCTTGTCCTTGCGCTAAGCTTCCTAAAATTGTTTCTCCTGATATTGCATCAGCAGACGTTCCTACTGCTATTTCTTTGGTTCTTTCTACTGCTCCTGCAACCCAAACTTTGTCTCCACTCATCCAAGTTGGATATGCAAAAAACAAAAATGCTCGTATTAGTAATGCTGGATTTAAGATATTCATTCCTGTTCCTCCAAACACTTCTTTTCCTATTACTACACCAAATATTACGGCAACGGCTAACATCCAAAGTGGAATATCAACTGGCACTATTAAAGGAACTAACATTCCTGTAACTAAATATCCTTCTTCTACTTCGTGTCCTTTTTTTATAGCAAAAATAAATTCTACTCCAAGTCCTACTACGTACGAAACAATAACAAGCGGAAGTATTTTTGCAAATCCTATCCAAAAATTGGCAGCAGTCCAAAATTCTGAACTAAAAAAACCTACAGAAACGTGTGTTGCATCTCCTGTTTGAATATTATGTTGGTATCCTGCATTAAACATTCCAAAGATTAAACAAGGAATCAACGCCATAATTACGGTATTCATTGTTCTTTTTAAATCATCGGCTCCTTTTATATGCGTTCCGTTATGAGTAACTTCATCTGGAGCATATAAAAAAGTATGAAAAGCGCTAAAAAGTGGCAACCACTTTTTGTCTTTATTCTTTTGTTTAAAATCGTGTAAATTTTGTTTTAATCCCATGATTATCCTATTTCTTTAAGCATTAAATCCAACCCTTTTCTAATAATTTCTTGGTGCGGCTGTTTTGAAACACATACAAATTCTGTTAAGGCAAAATCTTCTGGTGCTACTTCATACATTCCTAAGGCTTCCATTTCATCTAAATCTTTATACAAACATGATTTTAATATTTGCATTGGCATGATATCTAACGGAAAAACTTCTTCGTATTTTCCTGTTAAAACAAACGCTCTATGCTCACCATTTGTATTGGTAGTCAAATCGTATTTTTTATTTTTGTTTAACCAAGAGAACGTTAATGCGCGCGTTGTAGAAATTTTATTGAAAACTGGTTTATTCCATCCAAATAATTCATAATCATTTCCTTCAGGAATAACAGTCACTGTATTGTCATAATAGCCTAAAAAACCATCAGGTTTTACAGCACGACCTGAAAGCACGTTGCCACTAATTATTCTAAAATTATCTCCTTTTACTCCAGCATCGTAAACCAACGCTGCTATTTCAGTTCCTATTTTGGATTTATAATATTTTGGATTTTTAACAGATGAGCCTCCAACAGCAACTATGCGTTCTGCATTGTATTTTCCTGTTAAAAGCAACTCACCAATAATCACTAAATCTTGTGGTGCAACAGTCCAAACTACTTCACCTTTATTAACAGGATTTATTTTGTTTATTTGCGTACCTACATTTCCAGAAGGATGTGGTCCTGAAACTTTATGCAATGAAATGCCATTCAAGTTTGCTAATGGCGAATTTGAACTTGCCTCAACAGAAACATGAACAGTTCCATCGGTTAACTTTCCAAGCGCAGTAATTGCTGCTTGCAACTCTGCCTCTTTTCCTTGTAATGTAAAATCATAATCTGCTGTTAAAGGTGCACTTGCATAACCTGAAATAAAAATCGCCTTTGGTGATTTTTCTGGATTCGCAATCACATCATAAGGTCGTTGTTTTATAAACGACCAACAGCCTGTTTTTAACAAGTGATTTTTTACTGCATTAGCATCAGCAGACAAATCAAACACACCATTATCTTGAAATGCTTGTTCTTTTGTTGCTTGAATTTTAATTGCTAAAATTTTTCTTTTTTCTCCACGTACAATCTCTATAACTTCACCACTTACAGGCGATACAAAATTCATTGCTTCCACTTCTTTATTGTAAAAAATTGGTTGTCCTGCAATAACTTTCGCGCCTTGTTTGGCAATAAGTTTAGGTGTAATTCCGTGAAAATCTTCGGGTAATAAAGTATATACATTACTTGCAACAGCATTGGCAACTACCTTGTCTGCTTCACCTTGCAACTTAATGTCTAACCCTTTCTTGATTCGGATGTCTTTTGACATATTTAAAATTTGAATTTAGTATTCTTTTTAAAAAGCGTTGCAAATTTAAGTATTTACACAATACAAAACAATTAAAGCACCTTTAATAATTAAAGTTTTTCTATTTTTTAATTATTCTAAACAAATGGATTTCTTTTTTGTAGAAATTACTTTATTTTTGGCATATATTTTGAATTCAATAATTGCTCACAAACCTTTATATGACTTTATTTAAAAAAATAGTTCTTTTAAGTTTTTTATTTGCTGTAAACATTCTGTTTTCACAAGAAGAGAACGATGTAGTTGAACCTGATTACATCAAAACAATTATTTTAAAACCGACTAGTGCAAATAACTACGCTCCAATTATTCCGCTACACAAATCGTTTACAGTATCTTTTGACGATTTGAGTGATTATCAATCTGATTATTATTACAAAATTGAACACTATACTTTTGATTGGAATTTATCAGAAATGTCTGATAGAGAATATATTAACGGATACAATGAAGATAGAATAAGAAGTTTTGAAAATTCATTTAATACCTTACAATTTTTTACACATTATTCGGTTACATTTCCTAATAGCAATACCAAAATTATAAAAAGTGGAAATTATAAAATTTCTATAATGAATGATGAAGATGAAATTATTTTTACACGCAGATTTGTACTTTATGAATCAATGGTTGATATTGGATTAACCGTACATAGAAGCAGAGATTTATCTGAAATTAACAAAAAACAAACGGTTCAGTTTGTAATTAATCATCCTACTTTACGCATCAACAATCCGAAGGAAGAAATTAAAACGGTTTTACTCCAAAATAACAATTGGAATACTGCTATAACCAATCTTGAACCACAATTTTACAGAGGCTCTCAACTACTTTATAAATATACTGATAAGATGAATTTTTGGGCTGGAAATGAATTTCATTTTTTCGACAGTAAATCTGTTCGAAATTCAACACTAACAATCGCTAGAGTTGATTCTGGGCCTAAACTGTACCATACATTATTATATGCCAATCAAGAGCGAATTAACAGACCATACACTTATTATCCTGATATTAACGGGAATTTTGTTATTAGAAATCTAAATAGCACAAATTCTAATTTAGAAGCAGATTATACTTGGGTTTTCTTTACTTTAGAAACCTCAGAAAAAATCGAAAACAAAAGAATATACATTAATGGTAATTTTAATAATTGGAGAGTTGATCAAGCAAACGAAATGATCTATAATTCTAAAAACGGTTTGTATGAAGGGAAAATTCTTTTAAAACAAGGGTTTTACAATTACCAATATATAACGGTTGATGAAAATGAAAATATTAGCAATCATGATATTGATGGTTCTTTTTATCAAACAGAAAATGACTATTCTGTGTTAGTCTATTATCATAAATTTGGCAGTCGCTACGATAGCGTTATTGGTTTTGGACAAGGAAATTCAGAAAAAATACAAAACTAATTGATAAAAAATGTGTGATTATAAATTGCACGCTTAAAAAATCACTAAAACTCCTTTTCTTAAGTTACCAAAAATTAAAAATTAAATAACATTTAATTTTAAATAATATTTTATATATCTTTGTTTTTTGAATCATACATTAAACCACTATGATACAGCAAGTAACAAACGGCATTAAAATATCAGTTGAGACAGAATTCATCGGAACAAACCGTTATGAAAGTAGTCTTCTATATGCTTTTTGTTACCGTATTTCAATAGAAAACACAAGTAACGATTCGGTACAGCTACTAAACCGTCATTGGGAAATTTTCGACTCTTTAAATGTGACTGAAGTAGTTGAAGGCAGTGGCGTAATTGGCGAAAAACCTATTTTAGAACCTTCTAAAAAACACAGTTATAGATCAAATTGTTTACTCACTTCACCAATTGGTTCTATGAAAGGTTATTTTGAAATGATTAATTTTACTACTTCTAAAAAATTTAAAGTTCATATTCCGACTTTTCAATTGATGGTTACTAGAGCGTTAAATTAAAATTATTGTAATTTATTACAATAAAAAATGTACTTTTAGTCGCTCAAACTAACTGTAAAAGTGAAATCTACAACAAGGTTTAATAAAAATAAAAGAGGAATTGAATGCTTAAATTGCAGTCAACCTATTGGCAGTAGCGATAATTTTTGTTCAAATTGCGGACAAGTTAACGATGAACAACCTTTAAGTATAGTACATTTTTTTACTGAATTTTTTGCTGGTTTCTTTTCATTTGACTCTCGGTTTTTTAACACCTTTATCCCTCTTCTCTTTAAACCTGGAAAAGTATCTAAAGAATATATTGAAGGGAAACGTAAACGCTATGTAAATCCTTTTCAACTATATCTTCACATTACCATTTTATATTTCTTAATTTCAGGTTTTATCTCATGGAGATATGAATATACTTATGAAGATACAGCAACAAATAAAATAGAAAACATCAATAAAAATTCTGATAAAGATAGCATAGCAAAAAACAAAGACAACGTTGCCGAACTAGATTTAGGTTTTATAGACCTTAGTATTAGTAACAATACAGCAACTACAGAATATTTTCTAAATAGTAAAGATTCTATAACACGCATTCTTTCAAATCAGATAAAGAAAGAAATAGACACTCTTTTAAAGGAAGAAAAAATCATTAAAACCTTGAAAAACTCATCCTTAACGACCAAAACGAAGGATAGTGTTTTTGATGGCTTTTATAATAAAATAACTCAAAAATCATTAAAGTTACTCACTTCAAACAAATATACTACCACTGTTTTAGACTCAACAGCTATAAAAACGTTTATAAAACAAGAGCTTGAAAATGAATTTAAAAAAGTAAATCTTGAGTACGACTTCAATCCAGATGAAGAAATAGAAGACGATATCGCTACAGGTATTATTGGCGCTAAGCTTACTAAAAAAATAAATAAATTTATTCGCTATAATACTACACACAAAAAGAGTTCTGTTTCAGATGCTTTAGATAGTCTGAATTATAAAAAAACGAGTTGGAATATTTTTTATTATAAAAAAGCCGTCGAATTTAATAAGTTCAAAAATGATGCAGATTACAGAAAAACGTTTATAACTAAAATTAATTCTAAAATTTCTGTTGGACTATTTGTTCTATTACCCATTTTTACGTTCTTCTTTTCATTATTTTACATCAAACATAAAAAAAATTATACTGAACACTTAATCTTTGTATTTAATGTACAAACTGCATTTTTTATTTTACTAATTTTTGTTATTATAATTGACACTATTTTTAATAATGACGGCACAATATCATCTATCGTATTTTCGATAGTTTTTTCGGTTTATTTTTACAAATCTCTGCGTAACTTTTATAAAGAAAATCGATTTACAACTATTCTAAAATTTATTATATTAATCTGTATTTATAATGCTTTAACTTTAACAGGTTTATTTGTAATTATGTTATTATCATTTATACTATAGTATCTATTGATGAATTATCTCTTTATAATCCATTAAAACCGTATCATTTTCTTTTTTTACAGATGTAATACTTACTGTACCTCCAAGACCTCTATCCATCATAACATCAATATGTTTATCACCAATTCCTGCTGAATGATGAAAATTTAAAATATTGTTTTGAGTAAACTCATTTGCTTTTTGCCATTTGTTAAACCAATCAACTCGCAACTGCTTTACGCTCGAGTCATACAATGTAGAAGATGACCAAATATTAGGCGTTTGTTTCATTTTTTTTAGATGTTTTGTTGCGCCATCCCAAACAAATTCAATCAATTGTAAATCAGCATTCCAATCAACAACAACAAGCGTAAATTGTTCAACTCCAAACAAATCAACATCCTCTAAACCATCATAAATTTTAGTGACTTTTAGTAATTCTTTTACAATCAAGCCTCTACTTTTTTTATATTTACTTCGTGATGTATGGTATTCAAATCCGCCATTTAACAAACAAATCAATCTGTTTTTTGATGAAGTACCAATCCAAGTTCCTTCTGCTTCTCCATCCTTCGGATAAAAAATTTCAACACCATCTTCAACTTCTTTTTTAGGATATTCCGCCTTTTTTCGAGCATAAGGAACATCTCTACTAGAGGTTAAAATAAAATTTTTATTAGCCAAAGGAAGGTATGTAACTGTACACATATTTATTGTATCAATTTATAATTAAAAAATTAGTAACTTTACAACTTCAAATTTAGTTGAATTTCATAAAAAAACATCACAAATGGCAACAGGATTTTATAATGTACCACCAGCAGTTAACGAACCTGTAAAATCGTATGCACCTAACAGTCCAGAGCGCGAAGAATTATTAGCAATGTATAAAAAAATGTACGCTGAAAAAGTAGACATTCCGTTATACATCGGTTCTGAAGAAATAAAAACAGGAAACACAAGAGATATTAATCCACCACATGACACAAAACACAATGTAGGAAAATATCATACAGCAGAAAAAAAACACATAGAACAAGCCATAGAAACAGCATTAGAGGCTCGTAAAAAATGGTCAAAAATGCCTTGGGAATCTCGCGCAGCAATTTTCTTAAAAGCAGCCGATTTATTAGCAGGACCTTTTAGAGCAAAAATGAATGCTGCAACTATGATTGCTCAGTCTAAAAACGTAATGCAAGCTGAAATTGATGCTGCATGTGAATTGATAGATTTCTTTAAATTTAACGTACAGTTTATGACAGAAATTTATCAAAATCAACCTATTTCCTCTCCAGGAATTTGGAATAGAATGGAATACCGTCCGTTAGAAGGGTTTATTTATGCGATTACACCTTTTAACTTCACTTCTATTTGCGCAAACTTATCAGCAGCACCTGTTATGATGGGTAATGTTACCGTATGGAAACCTGCGAGAACACAAGTATATTCTGCCAAAATAATCATGGAATTGTTTAAAGAAGCAGGATTGCCAGACGGTGTAATAAATATGGTCACAGGAGATAGCGCCATGATTACCGAAACCATTTTAAATCACAAAGACTTTGCAGGTATTCACTTTACAGGATCAACAGGCGTATTTAATAGTTTTTGGGATGATATTGGTACTAATGTACGCAAAGGTATTTACCGTTCATATCCTAGAATAGTTGGAGAAACTGGTGGAAAAGATTTTATTTGGATGCATCCAAGTGCAAATGCTGAGCAAGTTGCTACAGCAATGTCTCGTGGCGCATTTGAATATCAAGGTCAAAAATGTTCTGCAGCATCTAGAGCATACATTCCTAAATCAAAATGGGATGCAGTGAAAAAACACGTAGAGGCTGAAATGAAATCTATGAAAATGGGTTCTCCAGAAGATACTTCTAATTTTATAAATGCTGTAATTGATAAAAGAGCTTATGACAAGTTAACAAACTTTATCGATGATGCTAAACGCGATTCTGAAGCAGATGTAATTATTGGAGGTAACTATGACGACTCAAAAGGTTATTTTATAGAACCAACAATTATTGTTGCTAAAAAACCTGATTTTAAAACGATGACTACTGAATTATTTGGACCAATACTAACAGTTTACATTTATGACGACAACGATTGGAAAGAAAGTTTAGAGTTAGTAAACAACACATCACCTTACGCCTTAACAGGAGCAATTTTTAGTGGCGATAGATATGTTATTGATTATGCAACAAATGCATTAGAGGATGCTGCAGGTAATTTCTATATTAATGACAAACCAACAGGAGCCGTTGTAGGTCAACAGCCATTTGGTGGTGCTCGTGGTTCAGGAACTAACGACAAGGCTGGATCGGTATGGAACTTATTACGTTGGGTATCTAACAGAACTATTAAAGAAACGTTCGTACCTCCTACTGATTATAAATATCCTTTTTTAGGATAAACAATTCTTAAAAACTTAAAAATGCGCCAATTGGCGCATTTTTTTTATCTATATTTGTGAACGCATCAAATACTACTAAAATGACTAAAAATACTTTTACTGTTCTTTTGCTTTTACTTTTTTCTACTGTTTTTTCACAAAAAAACAAATTTGATTTATTAAAAAACTTTGATAAATCTGAGATGCAAACATCCATTTTATATCAAAAATCTCCATTAATCGATATTCAACAGTACGCCAACGAAACAATAAATATTTATGACTTTTACCAAGTGTATAAAGATTTATTTCAATATGATTTTAAAAAAAGATATGCTCCTCTAAAAAACCTTAAAGAGAAAACTAAACAAAGTCATTTTAATAATATTATTCCTCTATCTATTATTCATAGTGAATATGAAACCATAAAAACTGCAGCACTAAAAAATAATAATGTATATCAAGATTCGGATGGGTTTTTAATTCGAAAAACGAATTCAAGTGATATTTTTAAAAAACAAACAATTACAGTTGCTTCACCTTTACGAATAAAACAAAAAGGTTTAAAATGTGTATTTAGACTGTCATCTAATGATATTTATAACACCACAAACAACAAGTTAACTTTAGCAGAAATCAACTTTGATAATAATTTAGGGTTTATTCCAATTGATTTAGACAAAAAAACAACTATAAACTATGCTTTACCTGGAACTAAAACAATTACTTTTAGATTAATTTTTGAAGACGGCACTTTAAAAACAGTAAAATCTAAACTTGATGTTAGCTATGCAAATACAGATTTACAAAATCTTTTTAACAGAACGGTAAATACGTTTACTGCAAGTATTACTCCTGATTTATCTGTTTATGGTGAAACAACTTCCTATCCAGCAGAAGGAGAATATGAAATTTTTATGAGTACAGAATCTGGAGCAACTTTTGATAAACCTCTTATAATTATTGATGGTTTTGACCCTACAGACGGAAGACCTATAACAGGATATACAGATACTGCAACAGGTGATTATATTTCTGGAATTTATGATTTATTAGATTTTGACAACAATGGAACTCCTTCTAATTTAGGAGATTTGGTCAGAGCAGAAGGATTTGATATTGTAATTCTAAACTTCCCAGAATACACACGAACACAGGACAATTCACTAATTGATGGAGGATCTGATTTTATTGAACGCAACGCAATGCTATTGGTTGACCTTATTAACATTTTAAATGCACAAAAAATAGGAACATATCAAAATGTGATTATAGGTCCAAGTATGGGAGGATTAATATCAAGATATGCACTAAACTATATGGAAAATCAATCTATAGACCACGATACTAGATTATGGTTGTCTTTTGATTCGCCTCATCACGGCGCAAATGTTCCCATAGGATTTCAGCATCAATTCAACTTCTTAGCTTATGGTTTAAATGACTTCACTTTTATTGGAAACCAAAATGTGGTTGCACTCCAACCTATCGTTGATGGAATGCTAAAATCAGCTGCTGCAAGACAAATGCTTGTAGATCAATTTGAATCTCATCTAGTGAACGGAAGTGCTGTTAACTTCGATACTTCAAAAAAATTACCTATTAAACATCCTTTCAGCAACATCTTTTATGACAGGTTAAATGCTTTAACAACTTCTGGTTATCCTGAAAATTTACGAAAAATTTCAATCATTAATGGTAGCGGAAGTAATCTTAGATATCAAAACAAAAATGGAGTAGACCTACTACCGTCAGATGAAATTTTAAACACTACGTTTAATGTCACAACTGGAACGGATATTACGTTGAGAGTTAACTTAACTCCATCTGCAGGTAATGAAGTAAATATAAGCCATGTATATCTAGACTTTGCATGGTATATTCCTGCTTTTGATGTAACTAGCAATGCATATTCAATAGCACATTCCTACTCTGACGGAGTTGATGCAGCATCAGGAGGATTGTTTGATATTGGAGCTCTTACAGAAAATCTTGGAACTACAGGTACTGTTGGAAATTACATCTCTGCTTTACAAACCGATTATTTTAGTTTTATCCCTTCAGTAAGTGCAATAGCTTTAGAAGTTACCAATAACGAAATTGATTGGTATCACGCTCCTTCAAATCTTGTAACTGCCAGAAGCGTTAACGATGTAACTCCATTTGATGCATGGTCAATACCTACAAACAACGAACCGCACGTAACTGTAACCCAAAATAATTTTATCTTTGCTTGGGATGAAATCGTATTATCGGTGCTAAATACAGACAGTTTTGACTTAAATAATTCATATCAAATAATAGGTAATCCAATTTCTGATAGTACAATTAAGATTCAAAATAAAAATAAAACAAGTAATATAATAGAAACTACAATATATTCTATAACAGGTCAAAAAGTAATGAGCAAACAAATACAAAATCCTTCAAATCAATTTGAAATCCCAATAAACTTAAGTAGCGGAATGTACATCTTAGAACTCAATGATAGCAAATCATTATTTAAAACAAAAATTATAGTAAACTAACTTAAGGCTTATACTTTAAGGGAATATGTACTACTTTTTTTGTTTCATAAAAAGCATCTGTAAAATAGTTTGATAGCTCAAAAATAGTGGCTTTTGGGAAGTTTTTTAATTCTTCTGTTAAATCTCCTCCTTTTAAATAAAGAATTCCGTTTTTTAATTCGTGATTTGATTTTTTTCTGATTTTCTTTTTCGTCCATTTAACAAAATCATCCATTTTTGTCACTGCACGGCTTACAATAAAATCAAACTCTCCTTCAACTTTCTCAGCACGAATGTGCGCTGCCTTTACGTTTTTTAATTCTAAAGCAGTCGCAACTTCGTTTACAACTTTTATTTTTTTTCCGATAGAATCAACTAAATAAAATTCGACATCAGGAAATAAAATCGCTAAAGGTATTCCTGGAAAACCACCTCCTGTACCAATATCTAATACTTTAGATTTTGGCAAAAAAGACTGAACTTTCGCTATTCCTAGCGAGTGAAGTACATGACGAATGTATAGTTCGTCAATATCTTTGCGAGAAACTACATTTATTTGGCTGTTCCATTCTTTGTATAAACTTTCTAATTCTTCAAACTGAAATTGTTGTTTATCGGATATATTTGGAAAGTATTTTACTATTTGTTTCATCAAAAAAAAATATAGTACAAAAGTACTAGCTTAAACTCAAATTTTTATCAAAAAAAGTCGAATATAAGTGAGTTTCTAATAAAAGCTTATTAAATTTGTAGAAAATATCTTACCATGCAAACAATTCGATTCTCAAATATTGACAAAGCAAAGTTCTTTAGAACCTTAAACAAAAAGGTTAACAATTACTTTAAAGAAAATAATATTAAAAAAACTGGTGATATTAGACTTTATTTTAAAGCTATTATTATGTTCAGTTTATTTCTTGTACCACTCGTTTTAATCTATACTATTGATTTAGCTGGTTGGATTCAAGCACTACTTATGGTTGTAATAGGTATTGGAATGGCAGGAGTTGGTATGAACGTAATGCACGATGCAAATCACGAGGTTTTTTCGAGTAAAAAATGGGTAAACAAGTTAATGGGAAGTTCCATTTATATCCTTGCAGGAAATGATTATAACTGGAAAGTGCAACACAATGTATTACACCATACTTATACCAATATACAAGGATATGACGAAGATATTGATGCAGGAAGAATTATCCGTTTCTCTAAGCATACAAAATGGATGAAAATACATAAATACCAAAAATATTATTCGTTCTTTTTATATGGATTATTGACTGTAAATTGGGCAATAACTACAGATTTTAAACAAACGTATAACTATTTAAAAAGAAAATTGTCTTATGGCAAGATGCCTAATCCAGCAACACAATGGACAAAACTAATTATTGGAAAAATAGTATATTATGCGCTTTGGGTTGCATTGCCTGTTTATTTAGGCTTTGCTTGGTGGCAAATATTAATTGGCTTTATGATTATGCATTATACTGCAGGCGTAATTTTGAGTGTTATTTTTCAATTAGCACATGTAATGCCAAATACAGAAATGCCAACTCCAGATGAAAATGGAAACATGAAAAACACTTGGGCAATTCATCAATTGTATACAACTTCAAATTTTGCTCCAAAAAATTGGTTGGTAGAGTTTTATACAGGCGGATTAAACCATCAAGTAGAACACCATCTATTTACTCAAATTAGCCATATTCACTATCAAAAAATAGCAAAAATTGTAAAGGAAACTGCTTTAGAGTTTAAATTACCTTACAATGAATACAACACAATGTGGCAAGCAGTAAAAGAACATTATAATCAATTAAAAATATTAGGACAAAACCCTGCAATGTCTTAAAATGATAAAAATAACTAAGGTAGTTTAAAAAACCTTTATTTTGTCATTTTGAGCGCAGTCGAAAAATCTCAATTATTTGATAATCTATTAATTATTAACTTTAAAGATTCTTGATTTTATTCAGAATGACACTTTTCAGACAGCCTCTTTTTATATATTTACACCCTTAAAATAAAACTTTATGGATTTTCTTTCA
>CAMZLV010000071.1 GCA_947311835.1 uncultured Lutibacter sp.
AAATTGATAGCGTTCATTACTTGATAAGGTTCTAAAATCAACTTTTTCCATAATCAAAGATAAGAATTTTATCTCAATTATTACGATATATTACCGTTAAGTTAATAATAGAACGACTATTTTTTGTTGTAATACTTTCATTTTTAAAACTGATTTATACATTTATTTTTTAAAATTATACTTAACGCCTATATTAGTTAAACTGTTAAATGTAGGCTTATTGCTTGAAAAAAGACCTCCATCATTTCCTTTCGTTGTTCCTGAATAAGTTTCAAAATCTAAAAAAATAGCAAAATTACTACTTAAAAAATAGCTAAAACCAAGACCTACAACAAGGCCTCCATATTGTTTTTTATAATCTTTAGGATTTAAATTACTTGAATAATTAAGGTACTCATTTTTAATTTCGCTATTAAAAGTGTAGCCTGTTTTTAAATTTCCTTTTAGTTTTTTAACAATATTAAATTCCCATTTAACCTGAATCGGAACAGAAATAACTTGACCTTTAAAAGTGCCATAGTAAGTGCTTGAGGGAAAAAGATTAAGTCCAAAACCTCCACTACTAGAACCTGACCTATGATGATAAAAAGAAACTCCTGTTTTAAAATATTTTAATTTTACGTATAAACTCCATTTTTTTGTAAAATAATATTCTGCCAACAATCCTGCCTGCAAAGAGTTTTTAGCGTCATCCAATTCAAACGAATTTATTTGATTACGTCCTATTTCGGCGCCAAAAAACCATTTATTTTTAATATCTATAGTTTCATTTTGTGCACTAATTTCCATAAAAGATAAAAAGATACTCAATATTAATAGAATAATTGTTTTCATTTTACTAAAGTATTAAAATTACACACCAAACTTACAAAATATACTAAAAAAAGAGTCCGAAATCATACTTTTGGTATAAATTAGGACAAGGTTATTCATAGAACTCCTACATTCGCAGTAATGACATAATTACTACATCAAAAAAGTTTTATTTTATATTTTCTTTTCTGTATGCTAAAGGAGTCATACTTGTAAACTTTTTAAAAGATGTGTAAAAGGTAGATTTTGAATTAAAACCACATTCTAAACCGATAGAAGTAATGGTGTATTTCTCGTATTTTTTATCAATCAACATTTGTTTAGCTAGCATTACTCGAAACTTATTGATATAATCTGAAAAGTTTAACTTGCTACAAGAATTGATAGATTTTGAAATAAGATTCTTATTGATATTTAGTTCATCTGCTATTGAATGTAAACTCAACAAAGAGTCTGTAAATAATTGATGGTCTATAATATGATTTTCAATAATTGCAAATGTGTTTTTTTCCGTATCAGTTATAATATCATTAGATATGATATCAATTCTCTCAAATTGGATCTTGTTTTCAGAAACTTGTTTTCTCAAAGAGATACGCTCTTGTGTTAAATCAAAACGTATTAATCCTTGATAACCAATCCAATAAATCAAAATAGAACTTGACAAACGCATTGGATAATAGGTAAAGCGTTGTGTATTATCATTGATATATAAATTTAAAACGATGCCTACTAACCATAGAGCAATCACAAAAATTCCAAAAATTAAAAATTGTTTTAACCATTTCATATCATCATAAGACAACATATAGTTGTAATTGTTGTTTGGTCTAAAAACAATAATTAATGCTTTAACAAAAATAAAAACGGAAAAAGATGCGTTCATAATTTCAATAAATTGAATGTATTTTTCAACAACAATTAAAGCTACAGTATCAGCATATAAATTGACAATTAATATTGCTAACAGTATAGTTTCAATACTAAAAATTGCTAATGTCAATCGTAAAAAACTTTTGAATTTTTTTTGAATTCGTAAATAATAAATCAAAAACGAATAGAAAAATGGTACAATCAGCATATGCCAAGGAATTTCATAGTACTTTATAAAATATAATGATGAAAAAAATCGGTTATCAATAATCCATGCCTGAAGATTGTTAAACGAAATAAAAAGTACTGTACCGTTTAAAAACAAAATAGGTGTAGCAATTTTCTTCTTTAAAAACACCTGTACAACAACAAACAAAACACCTTGAATTGCGCTAGCTACTAACAGAAAATTAAATACTTTAATCAACATAAATTGGAGTTATTCCGTTATTCAAATATACACAATTTTAGTTTTACTTAAGAATTAATTCATA
Organism: uncultured Lutibacter sp.; assembly: GCA_947311835.1. Classification (GTDB taxonomy): domain Bacteria; phylum Bacteroidota; class Bacteroidia; order Flavobacteriales; family Flavobacteriaceae; genus Urechidicola. The sequence continues at coordinate 2,181 of CAMZLV010000071.1, forward strand.
CTTTTGCATCTATGAAAAAGGCATCCTTTATTTTATTTTTATTCATATCAATTCGTTTTTTTTCACAAGAAGAAAACAAAACGCCTACAACAACTAATTCAACAATTGACGTTTCCTATTTTTATGGGAATATACTAAGACATCAACCAACAATATTACCCTCAATTCAAGGTCATCCTGAAGGTTTTATAGTGAGTTGGAATCAAAAAAAATACGGAAAAGAGGCTTGGGAACAGTTATATAACTATCCAGATTTTGGATTTTCTATGGCTTATCAAGACTACAAAAGTGATATTGTAGGTAAATTATATTCTATTTATGGTCACTATAATTTTTATCTTCGAAAACGAGAAAAAAAGAATCAACTCGTTCTTAGAGCAGGATTTGGACTAGCTTATAATACAAATCCGTATGACAAAATAACCAACAATAAAAATATCTCTTTTGGCACTTATATTAATTCAAGCACCTATTTCAGACTTTATTACCATAGAGAAAACATCCTAAAAAATATTGGTATTGATGCAGGATTAACCTTTATTCATGCATCAAATTCTAATGTGAAATCACCAAATTCTGGCGTAAATTCTTGGGGAACAACCGTTGGACTCAATTATAATATAGACAACAATAGCAATATAGAATTTACAACACACGATATCACAAATAAATATACAGAACCTATAAAATATAATTTAGTTTTTAGAGGAGGAGTGAACGAATCAGAAATTATAGGAAGTGGTATTCATCCTTTTTATGTACTTTCTGCTTATGCCGACAAACGACTGAGTAGAAAATCTGCCATTCAACTTGGTACAGATGTTTTTATCTCTCCATTTTTAAAAGATTATATCAAATATTACAACATCAATTTCCCTTGGCAACCAATTGAAACTACTGATATATCACGTATTAGTATTTTTGTTGGACACGAGTTTTTTATTAATAAAACATCCGTTATATCACAAGTAGGATACTATGTACACTACCCTTTTCCGTATGACGTGAGTTATTACGAACGACTTGGTTTGAAACGTTATTTTAATAACAAATGGTTTGCTACAGTAAGTTTAAAAGCACATGCTGCAAATGCTGAGACTGTTGAATTTGGAGTCGGAATTAGATTATGATAAAACGAGTTTCCATATTATTTATTTTCGTCTTTCTTAGCACTTATGCTCAAGAAAAAGACGATAAAAACACCATTGAAATAAATTATTTTTATGGAAATGTATTAGAGCACTCACCAGAATTAAAACCGATTATTCAAGCGCATCCTTCTGGAATTTTGATGAGTTGGAACAAAAAGAAATTAGAAGACAATCAATTTAATCATACTTATAATTTTCCAGATGCAGGTTTTTCGGCAACATAT
>CAMZLV010000072.1 GCA_947311835.1 uncultured Lutibacter sp.
TGAGGTCTTTTAAACGCTACCTTAATTGTTTAATAAATTCTTTACAAGCATCTCCCGGATTTTCGGTTTTCACAAAATTTTCGCCAATTAAAAATCCTTTAAAATCGTATTCACGTAAACCAATAATTAATTCCGGATTGCTTATACCACTTTCCGAAACTTTTACACACGTTTCTGGAATTTGACTTGCCAATTCAATAGAATGTGCAATATCTACTTGAAAGGTTTTTAAATTACGATTGTTGATTCCTATGATTTGCTTATCTACATTTATTTTGTCTAAATCTTCTTGATTATGCACTTCATAAAGTACTTCTAAACCTAAATCGTTTGCCAAGTTTCCGAAGTTTTTAATTTCTGTTTTCGTTAAACAAGTTGCAATTAACAAAATTGCATCAGCACCAATTGCTTTTGCTTCTATTATTTGAAACGGATCAACTACAAAATCTTTTCGTAAGATTGGTTTTATAGTATTGATCGCTCTTGCTTCCATCAAATCTACCATAGTACCTCCAAAAAAATGAGCATCTGTCAAAATTGATTGTGCTGCAACACGCGCTTCTAAATATCCTGTAGTCACTTCTTTTACTGTTGCTGTACTGTTAATTATTCCTTTTGATGGCGATTGTCTTTTGTATTCGGCAATGATTCCTGTAGAATTTTTATGCAATAAAGAGGCTCTTAAAGATAACGGCTCTCTTTTAAACATAGGACTTTCTACCAAACTTTTAAGAGTGATTTTATCTTTTAAAACGGCTACTTCTTTTCTTTTATATGCTATTATTTTGTCTAATATATTCATTTTAATTACGAATTTGGAATTATTAATTATCAATTACGAATTAGGAGTTACGAATTGTTTTTTGAATGCTTCCTATAATTTTTAAAATTTCTTCAATATCATTTATCAAACCATTAAATTCTTTTTCATTCAAATAGCCTGTATCTTTTAACAACCTAATCCAATAATGCGATTCTCTTGCTTCTTTATATGCGATGGTTAATTTGGCAAAAAAATCCTTTCTACTTTGTCCTCCAAGAGCTTCTTCAATATTTGCTCCAACAGATGTTCCTGAACGTAATAACTGCTTACTCAAAACAAACTCTCTCTTTTCATTTGTCAAATACTTATACAAATTCACAATTCTTATTGCAAAGGCATAAGTTTTAATCTGTATAACATTGTCTTTTTTCATCATTCGTAATTAATCATTCGTAATTAATTGCTGTAAGCACTTTTTCGCTTTCAAACCAAATAACGAATCTTTGGCTTGTTCAAAAGTAGTTTCAAATGTTTTACTATTATCTACTATTTTTAATGCAAATGCTGCATTGGTTAACACGACATTGTTTTGCGCATCTGTACCGTTTCCTTCTATAATGGTTTTAAATATTTTTGCGGCTTCTGCTACAGAATTCCCTCCAAAAATAGCAGATTGTTTTACTTTTTTAAAATTCAAATCTTCTGGAGAAATCAGTTGCTCTCCTTGTTTTGTAAACAGTTTAAAACTACTTGTTAATGATATTTCATCATAACCATCAAGCGCGTGTACAATGCCATAATTGGTATTTTCTTCTTGTAAGATATAGTTATACAAACGTGCAATTTCTAAATTAAACGTACCTAATAATTGGTTTTGTGGATTGCTAGGATTTACCAAAGGCCCTAACATATTAAAAAACGTTTTTACTGCCAATGCTTTACGTGTTGGTCCAACTGCTTTCATTGCTGGATGAAATTTTGGTGCGTGTAAAAAACAAATATTTGCTTTGTCTAAATGCTTTTTTAATCTCATTTCATCATTAGTAAATTCATAACCAAAACTTTCTAACATATCAGACGAACCTGATTTTGAAGAAACGCTATAATTACCGTGTTTTGCAACTTTTTGTCCCGTTCCTGCCACAATAAACGAAGTTAATGTTGAGATGTTAAACGTGTCTTTTCCATCACCGCCAGTTCCAACAATATCAATAGTGTTATAGTCAGAAAAATCTACTTTTATTGCCAATTCGTTGAGCGCATCACGAAATCCTGAAAGTTCGTCAACAGTTATTGGTCGCATCATAAAAATGGTCATAAATGAGGCTAAATGCGCATCATTATATTGATTGTTTGCAATGTTTATCAATACTTGTTTGGCTTCAAGTTTTGATAGTTTTTGATGTTGATATAATTTGTTTAAAAGTTGTTTCATTTTACAAGTTTGGCAGGTCGATCGCAGTCGAGACCTTTTTTTTAAAATCTCTCGACTGCGCTCGAGAGAACATTTTCGTTTACTTAACTAACATTTTCTATAAAATTACGCACAATCTGCTCTCCAACTTCTGTTAATATGGATTCTGGATGAAACTGTACGGCACTTATGTTGTATTCTTTATGACGGATTGCCATTATACCACCATCTTCATCAATGGCTGTAATTTCTAATTCATTTGGGAAGTTTTCTTTAGATGCAATCCACGAATGATAGCGTGCTGCAGGAAACGTATTTGGAATCTTTTGAAACAAAATTGCATCCTCTTTTAGCACTTCCATTTCTGTGGCTACGCCATGAAAGACATCATTCATGTTTTCTATCGTTCCTCCAAAAACCTCTGTTATTGCTTGTAATCCTAAACAAACTCCGAAAATTGGTTTTCTTCCTGCATAATGTTTAATTACATCTTTTAAAATTCCTGCTTCATCAGGTATCCCAGGTCCTGGAGATAGCATAATCATATCATAATTTCCTACTTGTTCTATAGAAATTTCATCATTACGAAAGACATCTGGATAAATTCCTGTAATTTTTTCTACCATATGCACCAAATTATAGGTGAACGAGTCGTAGTTATCTACTATTAATATTTTCATTTTTTAGTATTGAGTATTGAGTTATCAATATTTAGTTTGATATTTTATTTCTAAATGTTTTCTGCCAAAAGCAATGCTTTTTTTAGAGCTGCTAATTTATTATTTACCTCTTGCAATTCTTTATCTTCATCACTATGTATTACAATTCCTGCTCCTGCTTGATAGTAAAGCGTATTTTGTTTACTCACAAATGAACGAATAGCAATTGCTAAGTTTACTGAACCATCTAAACCAATAATTCCAACAGCTCCTCCATAAAAACCACGTGATTGGTTTTCATAGGTGTCAATAAGTTGCATTGCTTTGTATTTTGGTGCTCCACTTAATGTTCCTGCTGGAAATGTATCTCCTACAATTTCAATCGGATTTCCTTTTATTTGTCCTTCTACAGTTGAAACTAAATGAATTACATGACTGAAATACTGCACCTCTTTAAACACTTTTACCTCAACATTATCAGCATGTTTACTCAAATCATTTCGAGCCAAATCAACTAACATTACATGCTCTGCAGTTTCTTTTTTATCTTCAGAAAGTTTCTTGCCTAATTTTATATCTTCAGCCATATCGCCTGTTCTTCTAAAAGTACCTGCTATTGGATTAATAATGGCTTTTTGATTTGAAATTTTTATCTGCGCTTCTGGAGACGAACCCATCAATTTAAAACTTCCGTAGTCAAAATAAAATAAATACGGTGAAGGATTTATAGAGCGCAAGGCTCGATAAACATTAAATTCATCGCCTTTAAATTTTTGCAGAAACTGTCGCGACAGTACTAATTGAAAAACATCGCCTCGCTTACAGTGTGCTTTTGCCTTTTGTACATATTCTTTGAAATCATTATCAGTACAATTTGAAGTTTCATTTCCTGATATTTCAAATTTTTGTGTATTAAAGGTTTGTTTTGCTATAAGTGTTTGAATTTCATTAATTCTTGATTCTGCACCTTCTTCCACATTTTCTATCAAAGTCATCTCATCGTTAAAATGATTGATAGCGATAATAAATCTATAAAAACTATATTGTAATAAAGGAATTTTAGATGGAGCATCTTTAACCTTTAGGTCAATAGTTTCAAAATACTGTACACTATCATACGTTGTGTAACCATACAAACCATTGAATGACTTAAGTTTTTCTTCGCATTCTATATTAATCGTTTGCTTGTATTGATCAAACAAATCATAAAAATTACGCTCAATTTTTTTTCGCTCTATGGTTTTTTCTTTTACTTCTAAAACCAAATTATGAGCATCCGTTTTTATACTAATCAAAGGTTCTATACAAATAAAAGAAAAACTCTCTTCCTTACTATGATAGTCAGAACTTTCAAGCAATAGGGAATTGGCATATACATCTCTAAATCGCAAATACAAACCTACAGGTGTTACTGTATCTGCCATTTGCGTTTTACTTATCGTTTTAAAGTTTATTTTTTTCATTTTTTACTCTATTGAGTTTTTTATTTATTCTAACGTTATCGAAGGTTAATTGTAACCTTTTAACTGCGCTAGAGGTAATATTTAGAAAACAAAAAAGGCTTATCGTGAGATAAGCCTTTTGATTTATATTATTTTAATATATAGCGTTTTTCTCACTTAATTATTAAGAGAGTTCCACCACCATATTTTTTGTTGAATCATCATTATGATGCAAATGTAAAATAGTTTTTAAATTTTCCTACTATTTTTTGAAAGAAAATTCGGTTTTACTTTAAAAATGAATATTTTTTGACTAAAACAGATGGTTTTAATTACAATAACACGTATTTATGCAATTATTTATTTAAAAAATAAATCAATTCCTTATTTATTATTTACATATATCAATTAAAAACGGTTATTTGCATCATAATTAAAACTAAAATATAAAATTATGTGTGGAATTGTTTGTGCATTCGATTTAAAAGAAAAAACAGAATCTCTAAGACCTCAAATCTTAGAAATGGCAAAAATAATACGTCATCGTGGTCCAGATTGGAGTGGTATTTACAGCGACAACAAAACTATTATGGCGCACGAACGTTTGGCTATTGTTGATCCTGCTTCAGGTCAACAACCTTTATTTAGCGAAAATAAAAAATTGATTTTAGCTGCTAACGGAGAAATATATAATCATAGAGCGTTGCGCAATCAATTAAACAATTCTTATAATTTTCAAACCGAAAGTGATTGTGAAGTAATATTAGCGCTCTATAAAGAAAAAGGTGTTTCTTTTTTAGATGAAATGAACGGTATTTTTGGCTTTGCCTTATACGATGTGGAAAAAGATGAATATTTTATAGCGCGTGATCATATGGGCGTTATTCCACTATATATTGGATGGGACAAGCACGGTACTTTTTATGTCGCTTCAGAATTAAAAGCATTAGAAGGTATTTGTACTAAAATAGAACTATTTCCTCCTGGACATTATATGCACAGTAGTGATGGAAAATTCATACAATGGTACAAAAGAGATTGGATGGAATATGACGCTGTAAAAGAAAATGAAACTAGCATAAAGGAAGTAAAAGAAGCACTAGAAGCAGCAGTACACAGACAATTAATGAGCGATGTGCCGTATGGAGTATTACTTTCTGGAGGATTGGATTCTTCTATAACATCTGCCATTGCAAAAAAATACGCTCAAAAACGTATAGAATCTAATGATAAAAAAGAGGCTTGGTATCCGCAATTGCATTCGTTTTCTGTTGGACTAGAAGGTTCTCCTGATTTAAAAGCAGCTCGTAAGGTTGCTGATTATATAGGCACAATACATCATGAAATAAAATTTACCGTACAAGAAGGATTAGATGCAATAAAAGATGTTATTTATAATATCGAAACTTACGACATTACAACCATTCGCTCTTCTACACCAATGTACTTAATGGCGCGCGTTATTAAATCTATGGGTATTAAAATGGTGCTTTCTGGCGAAGGTGCAGATGAAATTTTTGGAGGCTACTTATACTTTCACAAAGCTCCAAACGCTCAAGAATTTCATGAAGAAACGGTTCGTAAATTAGATAAATTACACATGTATGACTGCTTACGCGCAAACAAAAGTTTAATGGCTTGGGGAATTGAAGGACGTGTTCCTTTTTTAGATAAAGAATTTATGGATGTTGCCATGCGCATTAACCCAAAAGACAAAATGATTAATGGTGAACGCATGGAGAAATGGATTATTCGTAAAGCTTTTGAAGATATGCTACCGAAAAGTGTTGCTTGGCGACAAAAAGAACAGTTTAGTGACGGTGTAGGTTACAGTTGGATAGATACGCTAAAAGAAGTGGTTGACAAAGAAGTTACAGATGAACAATTGGCTAATGCAAAATTCAGATTTCCAATTCAAACTCCTCAAAACAAAGAAGAATTTTATTATCGTTCTATTTTTGAAGAACATTTTCCTAGCGACGCTGCTGCTTTAAGCGTGCCGCAAGAACCAAGTGTTGCATGCAGCACTAAAATTGCATTAGAATGGGACGAAGCATTCAAAAACATGAATGAACCTAGCGGAAGAGCCATTGCCAATGTGCATGATGACGCTTATTAAAATAAAACCTCCAGCTATTTGGAGGTTTTTTAGTATATTTGTATATTATTAACAA
>CAMZLV010000073.1 GCA_947311835.1 uncultured Lutibacter sp.
ATTTTGTGTCTAATTCAGTAATAATTGGTTTTTCTGCAGGAGCAGGAGTATTGATTGCCTTTAAACAATTAAAGCATATTTTTGGAATTAAAGTTCCGCAAGGAAGTTCTTTTTACCATATTATTGAATATATCATTAGCCATATTTCAGAAACAAATTGGTATGCATTTATTGTAGCGATTCTTACTTTAGCCATTGCTTTAATTGTACGAAAAATAAAAAAAATTTCAAGACTGTATATGCTTTTTGCAATGATTTTAGGTAGTTTAATTGCAGTTTGGTTAAGTCAGTTTACGCAAACAATTCAAACTGTTGGAGAAATTCCATCAAATTTACCGCCTTTTAGCATACCAGATTTTGACTTAAATAACATAAAAGCACTCACAACAGGTGCAATTATATTAGCTACTTTAGGATTGGTTGAAGCAGCTGCTATTTCACGCTCAATAGCATTGCATACACATCAAAGGTTGAATACCAATCAAGAATTCATTTCGCAAGGAATTTCTAATACCATTTCAAGTTTTTTCTCATGTTATACCAGTTCGGCCTCATTTACACGATCAAGTATTAACTATCAAGCAGGAGCAAAAACACCAATGTCTGCTATAATTTCGGCTGTAGGATTGATGCTTGTAGTTTTGCTTTTTGCAAAGTATGCAGCCTTTTTGCCAAAACCGGCAATGGGAGGAATTATCTTACTAGTTGGATATAATTTAATTGATTTTGAGCATATAAAACAAATCATAAAAAGTAGCAAAAGAGAGTTAATAGTTTTTGGAGTTACTTTTTTAGGAACCTTATTTTTAGATTTAGAACAAGCATTAATTATCGGTATTTTTATTTCTTTTTTCTTTTATATGGAAAGAACCTCAAAACCAAATATTGCAATTATGGCTTTGAATGATAAAAGTAAATTGGTAAATAGAATAAGAGATGTAAAAGCAGTAGAATGCTCAAGTATCAAAATTGTAAGAATTGACGGATCGTTGTATTTTGGTTCGATAGAAAAAATTTCAGATTTTTTTAATACCATTTATGAAGAAAATGATACGCAACACATTTTAATTATTGCTGATGGTATTAATTTTATAGACCTTGGTGCTGCCGAATGGCTGACAAATGAAGTAGTAAAATGGCAAAAAAATAGAGGAGGAATCTATTTTTATGGATTAAAATTAGTAAGCCAAGACATCCTTAAAAAAGGAGGATTTACTGATGAAATGGGCAATGTTTTTTATGTTGATAAAAGAAGTGCAATTGCAGAAATTCATAAAAAAATTGATAAACCTTGTAAAACAAAAGCATTTGCTGAATGTTCTTAAATGAACTGCATTTTTTTAGGTGTAACAATAATTACATATTTTCTTAATTGAATTACTTATTTTTGCAATCATTAACTAACTACAACTAACGCAACACATGAATTTTAAAACCATATTCCCAATATTAGATTGGCTTACAAATTACAATAAAGACTGGTTTAAAGGAGATTTAAATGCAGGTTTAACAGTCGGTATAATGTTAATTCCTCAAGGAATTGCTTATGCGATGATTGCTGGTTTACCACCAATTTATGGATTATATACTGCCATGATTCCTCAAATTGTTTATGCCATATTTGGAACTTCACGTCAACTTGCAGTTGGTCCTGTAGCTATGGATTCGTTAATCGTTGCAGCAGGAGTTGCAACTTTAGCAGATGTTGGAACAGATCATTTTATAGAATTTGCAATTTTATTAGCATTTATGATGGGTGCGTTGCAAATACTATTTGGAATATTTAAATTAGGATTTTTAGTTAATTTTTTGTCCAAACCCGTAATTAGTGGTTTTACATCTGCAGCCTCATTAATCATTGGACTAAATCAGTTAAAACATTTATTAGGAATAAACATTGGGAGAAACAATAAAATTCAAAACCTTGTTGTTGAAGCAGGAGGACATCTTAATGAAACACACGCAATTACTTTTGCAATAGGTTTTGCTTCTATAGTAATTTTAGTACTTTTTAAAAAATATTTAAAAAAAATACCAGCAGCTTTGGTTGTTGTAATATTGAGTATTTTAGTAGTCAAATATTTACATCTAGATCAATATGGAGTTAAGATTGTTGGTGAAATTCCAAAAGGATTACCTCAATTTGTTGTTCCAAGTTTTGATAAAGAAATAATGATTAAACTATTACCAATTTCTTTTACATTATCATTTATAGCTTTTTTAGAATCAATATCAGTTGCAAAAGCTGTTGAGATAAAGCATAATAACTATAAGGTAATTCCAAATAAAGAGTTAATAGCACTAGGAATGGGGAATTTAGTAGGATCATTTTTTCAAACATATCCTTCAGCAGGAGGTTTTTCTAGAACAGCAGTTAACGATCAAGATGGAGCAAATACGCCTCTAGCAGCAATTATCTCAGCATTAGTAGTTGGACTCACATTATTATTTTTAACACCCGTATTTTATTATTTACCAAAAGCAGTATTGGCAGCAATTATTATGGTAGCCGTTTTCGGATTGCTTGATTTTAGTGTGCCAAAGCAACTATTAAAATATTCAAAAAGAGATTTAGTAATTTTAAACGTTACCTTACTAGTAACTGCAACAATAGGAATAAAAGAAGGTATTTTTGTTGGTGTATTAATGTCGTTGGGAATGTTAATCTATAAAAGCGCAAAACCGCATATTGCAATTTTAGGACGTGTGCCAAACACTCATTTTTATAGAAATAGAAAACGTTTTAAAGATGTTATTATAGACGATGAAATATTAATAGTACGATTTGATGCACAATTACATTTTGCAAATACAACTTTTTTCAAAGACAAATTACAAGAGTTTGCTCAGTACAAAGGAAATAAGTTAAAACTATTAATAATAGATGGAGAAAGTTTGAATAGTCTTGATAGTAGTGCTGTTTTTGCGCTTAATGAAGTTATAGATTTCTTTACGCAAAAAAACATAGAAATAGCCTTTACAGGATTAAAAGGACCTGTCAGAGATACGCTTACAAAATCAGAATTAATTAAAAAAATAGGGATAGATCACTGTTTTATGAGTATTCAAGAAGCAGTCGATTGTTATGAAGATATGTGCTATAGTAAGCCAACTGAAAAAAAATATAATAAATTCATAGAACAGGCTAACTAATTAATATAAATATACGAGTGTAAAAAACACTATGTAACAAAAGTTACAAAAAATTCATGTGTTTTTATGTATTTTTAAAGACAATTAACTAAATAATAGAGTATATCATGAAAGTAGAACAATTATTTACAGGATGTTTAGCAGAAATGGCTTATTACATCGAATCTAATGGTGAAGCAGCAATTGTTGATCCATTAAGAGAAACAGAACCTTATTTGCGCATGGCAGAAGCAGATGGTGCAAAAATAAAATACATTTTTTTAACACATTTTCATGCTGATTTTGTCTCTGGACAATATGATTTAGCCAAAAAAACAGGAGCAACTATCGTTTTTGGACCAAATGCAGTTACAGAATATGAAATATATAACGGTAAAGACGGTGAAGTGTTTAAATTAGGTAAAGGTACAATTACACTTTTACACACTCCAGGACACACTATGGAATCATCATCTTACTTAATAACCGATGAAAAAGGAAATACACCATGTGTATTAACAGGAGATTGTTTGTTTATTGGTGACGTAGGAAGACCTGATTTAGCAACAAAATCAGGAGAAATTACAGAAGCTGATTTAGCAGGTTATTTATACGATTCATTGCGTAATAAAATCATGCCTTTACCAGATGACATCATAGTGTATCCTAATCATGGTGCAGGTTCTTCTTGTGGAAAAAACATGAGTTCAGAAACTTTTGATACACTAGCCAATCAAAAGAAAACAAATTATGCATTACGTGCTGATATGACAAAAGAAGAATTTATTGTTGAGGTTACTACAGGATTAAAACCACCACCACAATACTTCCCAAACAATGTAAAAATGAATAAGTCAATCAATACAAGTATTGATGAGGTGCTTTCAAAAGGGACTACAGCGTTAGATCCTGCTACATTTAAAGAAATGAGTGAGCAAAAAGACGTTTTAGTTATAGACACTCGCTCTAAAGAAGCATATACAGAAGAAGGAACGGTTCCAGGTGCTTGGTTTATTGGCATTGATGGTAGTTTTGCACCTTGGGTTGGTGCCTTAGTGACTAATATTCAACAAAAAATAATTTTCATAGCAGAAAGCGATGATCGAGTTAGCGAGATAGTTACTCGTTTTTCAAGAGTTGGGTATGATAATACCTTAGGATATTTAGCAGGAGGAATTAATAATTGGAAAACGCAAGGATTTGATATTGATAAAGTTGGATCAATGTCTGCTAAAGAATTTACTGATAATTTAAAAGCAGGAAAATTAGAAAAACCAGTTGATGTACGTAAAGATACAGAATACTTATCTGAGCACGTTGAAGGTGTAGAAAACTTTCCATTAGATGCAATAAATGCTAACTTTGCTCAAATAGATACTAATAAAGCATATTATTTACATTGTGCTAGTGGATATCGTTCATTAATTGCAGCTTCAATATTTAAAGCAAATGGTGTAGAAAACGTAACAGATGTAAGAGGCGGTTTTAAAGCATTAAAAGAAACTGATGCACCTATTACTGATTATGTTTGTCCTACAACATTACTTTAATAAAAAAAATAATATTTACTATAAAGAGGTTGCCTTGAATAGGCTACCTCTTTTATCGATTTTAAAATAAAATAAACAAAAAACATGCAAAAAACAGTAATTATACAAAACTTAAAATGTGGTGGTTGTGCAAAAACCATTACATCAAACATATCAGAATTAGAAAATATAACAAATGTTAGTGTAAACGTAGATGAATCATCAGTAACATTTGATTTTACTACAGATAAAGATGCTGAAGTGGTTAAAAATAAATTAAGTGCACTTGGTTATCCTGTTGAAGGTGATGCAAATTCAATAACTTCAAAAGCAAAATCATTTGTTAGTTGTGCTACAGGTAGAATGTCTAAATAAATTTATAATGAGAACAAAATCGATATTAATATTAGTAGTTTTTATAAGTTTATTTTCTTGTAAATGTGATAAGAAAACAGCAAATACTGAAGAGAAACCTGCTAAAAATTACGTTGCAATTGGAAAAGAGTATGCGATTTCAACAAAAAAAATATTAGGAAAAAACCTAAAACAATCAATTGCTAAAGACGGTACAGTTGGTGCGTTGGCGTTTTGTAATCAAAATGCAAATCCATTAACACATCAAATGGAAGTTAAGTATAATGCGACTATTAAAAGAGTTTCTGATAAAAATAGAAATCCTAACAATAAAGCGAATGCTA
>CAMZLV010000074.1 GCA_947311835.1 uncultured Lutibacter sp.
GCATCAGTATAATTTACTTCCAGTCTTTTTCTATCGATATAATTATCATCATTGGTTTCAAAGTAGGCAATTGATTCGTCTGTTAAACCGCCAAATTCTCGATTTAAAAAGTCATGTGATACATAATGACCTCTTATGTAATACTTTTTATTTTTAGAATGCGCGTTAAAAGTTGTTCTAAAATTACCAAAACTAGCAAGCGCATTTCTATATTTTCCTAATGAACGTAATCCTTTGTATGCAATCGAAAAATTAAATTGAGGAGAAGTGTTTATGGTTAAAAATGCATCTAATACTTGTCCTTGTTCCATAGCAGAGCGATACATTAATTCACTCGTTGGTGTAGGAACTTCGTAATAATTAATGTCTTTTACTTCTTTAAAGTTAAAGAATTTGGCACGTGCGCCTAATTTTGGTTCTATCGAATTTTGAGTAAAGTTATAGCCCAAATTATTGAATGTTTGCCCTAAATTATGAAAAGGAACTAACTCAAAATCGTCTTTTCTAATATAATTAAATTTGTAGTCCTTTTGCATAGTTAAGGTAGTATCTACAAAGGTTGTATCACGGTTATACGATATTATTTTATAATCTGTATAGTGAGTTTTTCCATCTAATTCTACTTTAATTTCGCCTCTGTTGTAATCGTTATTGGTACTGTCTCTACGTTGCGTATCAAAGCCTCCATTAAGTTCTTTTTCTTTTAAATAGGCTTTTTTCTTTAATAGTTCTCTATCTTGAGAGAAAGAAACTACTGTAAAGAGTGTAAAAAAGAGTATTAAAAAAACGTTTTTCATAATTGATATTAAAGCAACAAAGGTAAAGTATTTAAACGGAAATAATAAACCTAAATTGTTTTGTTAAAATACGTATTTTGTGCGCGAAATGAATGACAATAAAATGTTAAAATTAAAATATCAAAATAGTGGACTAGAAGCAGGAACAGATGAGGCTGGAAGAGGTTGTCTTTCAGGACCTGTAGTTGCGGCTGCAGTTATTTTAAGTGAAGATTTTTCGCATCCATTTCTTAATGATTCAAAGCAATTAACAGAAAATCAGCGCAATGAATTGCGTCCGTATATTGAAGAAAATTCGCTTGCTTGGGCTGTAGCGTTTGTTGATGAAAAAACAATAGACAAGATAAATATTTTACAGTCTTCTATCTTGGCAATGCATAAATCAATAGAAAAATTAGAAGTTTCACCAGAATTTATCATTGTTGATGGTAATAAGTTTAAACCTTTTAAAAACATTCCTCATAAAACAATTGTAAAAGGTGATGCTAAATATATGAGTATTGCTGCAGCATCCGTGTTGGCAAAAACGTATCGTGATGAGTTTATGGCTAAGCTAGATAAAGAGTTTCCAAACTACAATTGGAAACAAAATAAAGGATATCCTACAAAGCAACATCGTGAAGCTATTAAAACTTATGGAATTACACAATATCATCGAAAATCATTTCGATTGTTGCCTGAACAATTGAAGTTGGATTTGTAATTTTTTAATTGATTAATTTAGCTATTTTTGCTTTTTTTCTTGATGAAATTGGCACCAAATCAGAATTAGACATAATTATGGTTGTGTTTTTAACGCTTTTTATGTGTTTTTTGTTTATCAAATGAGATTGGTGACTTCTGATAAAATTATCATCTAATATTTCTTGATAATACTTAAGGTTTTTAGATGTAATTATTTTTTTGCTGATTGTAATAAAGTTGGTGTAAGCACCATCAGCTTCAAGTCTTATGATATCTTGTGTATTTATAATATGATTTTGATTTGTGGTTTTGAGTACAATTTTTTTATCTACATTGTTTAAGTTGTCTTTAAGTGTTTGCAATAACTCTTGATATGCAGTATTGTTTTGTATTTTTTGTTCAGCACGTTTAATCGCAAGGTCAAGTTCGGTTGGATCTATAGGTTTTAATAGATAATCAACAGCACTATATTTAAAGGCTTTGATAGCATGTTGGTTGTAGGCAGTTGTAAATAGGATGTTTAATCCATCTAATTTCACTTGATTTAAAACGTCAAATCCTGTACCGTCTTCAAGTTCAATATCTAAAAAAATAAGTTCAGGTTTATGAGTATTGATTAATTCTACAGCCTCTTTGACAAAAGCAGTTTCTGCAATTATTTGTACTTGAGGTGCTATTATTTTAATCATTTTTTTTAGACCTTCTCTAACGTTTATTTCGTCTTCAATTAGTATTGATTTAATCATTTATTAAGCAAAATTTTATGGTTGTTCCTTTTTCAGATGAATGTATTTTAAAAAGTTTTTCTTCTTTTTTATTACGTAAAATTAAACGTTTTTTAAAAATATCAATTGCATGTTTATTCCTGTCTTTTTTCTTATTTATTATTCCGTTGCCGTTATCAATAATCTCATAGCAATATGCATTTCCGTCTTTAGAAATATTAATACTAATTTTTCCTTTATCATTTTTGTTTTTAAAACCGTGTTCTATTGAGTTTTCAACAAATGGTTGGAGTAGAAGAGGAGGTATATTTACGTTATTAATATCTACATCAGCAAAAATATTTATTTCGTAATCAAATTTGTTTTTAAAGCGTAAATTCTGAGTGTCTAAATAATTTTTTAGAGAGTCAATTTCATCAGCTAATGGTATTAGTTTTTTATCAATGAAATCAAAGTTTTGACGTATTAATTTAGCAAATCTTGATAAATAGGTTGCTGATTTTATAGGTTCATTGTCTAACAACGAATTTTGAATAGCAGCAAGCGAGTTGAAAATAAAATGAGGATTCATTTGTGCTCTAAGTACGCGTTGTTCTAAAACAATTTTTTCTTTTTCATTTTGAAGTTTCGTGTTTTTATTTTTTTGCTTTAAAAACAGCATTAAAAACAAGAAAAGAAAAGTAAGTGTGCTAAAAAATATTAGTTGATTGTTTTTCTTTTCTTTGATAGTAATCACCTCTTTCTTTTTTTGGTCTAAAAGGTGTTGGTTTTCAATCATTTTTAACTTTTCTTCATTGTCATGTATTTTAATTTTGGTTTCAATTTCTACAATTTTTTGTTGGTATTTATAGGCGTTTTTATAATCCTTTTTTGCTATTGACACCTTGAGAAGATCAGTATAAATATTTTTTATTTCGCGATTGTTTTTATTTTTTAAAATTAAATTTAATGCTTTTAAGTAGTA
>CAMZLV010000075.1 GCA_947311835.1 uncultured Lutibacter sp.
ATATTTTAGTTATATAATTAATATTCAACACATTAAATATACGGAATATCTACTTTTTTACCAAATTATTATCAAATATTATTAATCGAACTCAGGTTATTAATAATACTCGGAATCTTGAATTTCCAAGTACAGATATAAATCATTTAGCTGATGTGTTTTTTAATTTTCAAAAGCCAAAAGTTGGTATTTCTACACCAACTCAATCATTCATATTTACGATAGATTTGGAAAAATTATTGCCATAGTCGACCCAACATCTGATGGTTGGGACGGTTTCTACAACGGAAAAGAATTACCAGAAAACGATTGTTGGTTTACTACTCAACTTATAGATAGCAATGGAAACATTAGAGAGCGAAAAGGGTATTTTAGTTTGGTGAGGAGATAGATTGCAGAAAAGATAAATTAAAATTTATAACTTGTTTTACGGAAATAATTCAAAACCTTTTAAGAACTAAAATCCATCCTAAAATAATGCATAACGAACCGTAATTGTTTCCAAAATTGTGTAAATACTTGATATTTAGGCTGCGCTCAGCACAAGTTTTTGTTTAGTTCAAATGTTAATGTTTTTTCTATTATATTAAATATGTCTAAAAAATCGCTACAATTTAGGAGTAATATTATCAATATCTTCTTTTTTTTCTTTATCTAATTTTATGTGTACGATTTTAGTTCCCATATTTCCAAAGTCAATTTCTTTTAAGTCTAATCTTCTTACTCTTCTATTATGTTGTGTGTGATAATTTAAAGTTAAGTCTGTTAGATTCCATGCAGTTGTCCATATAGTAGAACTACGCATAATATCAGAAGATTTTAACAAGTCAGCAGCAATATTTCCTTCAGCAGTATCATCACCAATAGGAAGTTGAAAATTATCGAGAATTCTAAATACTTCGTAAACGGCTTCTTCTGCAGTAGTAAGTTCTCTTGCTAACTGTGTCCAAATTGTTGCTCTAATAAACCGCGAAGGAGGCGTGTTGTCTCCAGGCATTCCTAATAGACTTGTACCGTGTCCTGTAGGTTTTATTTCTACGCCATTTAACGTTTTTGCAGAAAATCCATTTTGGGTAAGGTTTAAGTAGTTTCTTAGGTTTGTCATATGCCAATCATATGAAGGTTTGTTAGTACACACTTTTAAAGGAGCGTCAAAAATTTTGAATTTTCCATCTACTACTTCTATTACAATAGAATCTCCATTTTTATCGTTTAGCATCCAATGTAAGTCGGTTGTTCTTCCAATAGCTTTTTCAATTACAGGTACAATTAGTACGTCATTAATTTTTTCTTTTACTTCTTTAACAGAAGAAAATTGAGATAAAACATAACTTGTAACATCCATTGATGTTAAACTTTTATTGGCATATTTTTTCTCATAATTTGCGTAACCAACTTCACCAGAAAAATAGAACATTCCCATAGAGAGTCCTTTTTCGTTTAAACCATCGGCAATAAAATTTGTTCCAATGATATCTAATCCTACAAAACCATATTTGGTGTCATATTTTATTCCGTTAACGCCATCAGGAGTAGAACCTATAAATTTAAAACCTCTTGGTACAATTGCAACTCGTGAATTTAGATCAAAAGTTCCCCATTCCATAGTTCTACCGTAAACAACTCCACCATCTTTTGCTACTAAACAAATTCCAGTACACGCCTTTGTGTTAAAGATTGTAATTGTAGTAAGTAGTATACTTAAGACGAGTGTTTTAAAATTGATTGATTTCATTTGTTTTATTTTAATAAGTGTAAGTTGAGGTGTAGTTAGCGAAGTTAATTTATTTTGTCAATAATTCAAAAGATATTGGATTTAAATTTTTTCTAATTCATAAAATTTGTAATTATATATTTTACAAACTAGAAACATCTCTTCTCTTTTATCTCATATCTTTAATCTAATATAAAATAACCTTTAATCATATTTTGCATCAAATTTCCCGTTCCATTTGCCTTGTACTTTTAGTACCTGTTCAATTACATCACGCGCACAACCTTCTCCACCATTTTTTTGTGAAATATACTTTGAAATTTCTTGAATTTCGTAAGCAGCATCTCTAGGACAACACGGTAAACCAACTTTTTTCATCACAGGAAAATCTGGAATATCATCACCCATATATAAGATGTTTTCGTGATTTAAATCATATTTTTTTACAATTTCATTAAACTGTTCAATTTTGTTATGCGCACCAAGATAAATATCAGTTAGACCAAGTTTAGCAAGTCTTGTTCGTACACCTTGATTACTTCCACCAGAAATAATACAGACCTTATATCCTGATTCTACTGCGGTTTTAAGAGCAAATCCGTCTTTAATATTCATTTGGCGAACCAATTCTCCGTTTTCAAATACATGTACAATACCGTTTGTTAATACGCCATCTACATCAAAAATAAACGTGTTGATTTGTGGCATGAGTTCTTTGTAACTTTTTTCCATTAGTTGTATGTTTTTATAATTGAATCAGTCAGAATAGTATATATTTCTTTTTGATTTGTGTTGAGTTGATTTAAATGTTTGTTAATTGTTTGTATATCCTTTCTTTTTGCTGGTCCAGTTTGTGCTTGATTAGGAGTTAAAGTAACAATTTTTTTGGCAGTTTCTTTAATTAAAGGAAGTAATATTTCAAAAGGTATATTGTTTTTATCGCAAATATCATTTCCGATTTGGTATAAATGATTGACAAAATTATTTACAAAAACAGCACTTAAATGTAATTTCTCGCGTTGCTCAGAATCAATAAAATAGACATTGTCTGATATGGAAGAGGCGAGTTTTTCTAATAAAACGAGATGGTTATTATTGTTTGATTCAATGCAAATAGGAATCTGTTTGAAGTTAACACGGTGGTTTTTACTAAAAGTTTGTAATGGATAAAAAACGCCTTTGCCATAAGTACCTTTTAGCGCATTAATTGAAACACTTCCAGAAGTATGAACTACTAATGAATCTTCAAAATTTAGTTGTTTAGAAAACCCTTCAATAGCATCATCAGAAATAGCAATTATATAGATATTTGCTTTAATTATTGATGAAAAATTATCTGTAATTAACGTTTCATTTTTAAAAGATTCAATATTTTTGATAGTACGGCTATAAATTTGTTTTAAATCTATACTGTCGTTTTTTAAAAAAGCTTTAATTAGATGAAAAGCTACATTGCCGCTACCTATAATAACTACTGAAACCATAATGCGAAGATACTTAATTAATATTATTTAACTTAATTAGATTAATTTTTTATAACTTTGAAGTTCAAACTAACCTATCTACTACTATGAAAAAAATACTTTTTTTATTTATTACTGCATCTTTAATTTTTGGGTGTGCCGAGAGTCCTAAAGACAAACTAGCTTTTAGAAAAGCGATTCAACATGAGTTATCAAAAGGGACAATACACCAATACTTTGTGAAAGATATTAATGGGAATAAATTTGATTTTTTTGATCTAAAAGGAAAAAAGATAATGATTGTTAATACGGCTTCAAAGTGTGGTCTAACACCTCAATACAAATTGTTAGAAGAAGTATATGAAAAATATAAAGATAGTGGCTTTGTAGTTGTGGGTTTTCCTGCAAATAATTTTTTATGGCAAGAACCTGGAACAGATCAAGAAATTTCTGCTTTTTGTAAGCAAAATTATGGAGTTACATTTCCTATGATGAGTAAAGTATCTGTTAAAGGAAAAAATATGCACGAAGTTTATAAATTTTTAACTCGAAAAAGTAAAAACGGCTTTAAGGACTCAAAAGTTTCATGGAATTTTCAAAAATATCTAATTGATGAAAAAGGAAAGTTGGTTAATGTAATTAGCCCTAAAACACTTCCTAATGATAAGGTGATAATTGATTGGATTACCAAAAAGTAATTTTTTTGCATCTTCCTTGAAATTATTTTTTAATCTTAAGATTATGATTAATGCTTATAATTACGATAAGAACATATCTATTTGTGCTTTATTTCGAATCAAATTTATAGGTTTTAATTGATAAAAGTTTTCGTATTTAAGAGCGTTTTGTTAAATCAAGAAACGCATTAAAATGTCACGACAAACAAACAATCCACAAAGATATTCAAGCCTTTGTGGATTATCGATTAAAACAAGTATTAACTATTAGTCAAAAACTATTGCATTTTCAACACCTCTTGTAGTTTCAATCTTTTGGGACGATTTAAATTTAAAATCTACTAAAGAAGGAATTTGTGCAATTCTTTCATCTATACTTTCAAACTTATTGTTGTTAAGCATTAAGGTTACTAAGTTGTTTAAGTTTGCTATTTCGGTTGGTATATTTCCTTCAAAATTGTTATTCGCCAAAGAGAGTTCGGTTAGTTCGGATAAATTTCCAATTTTTGAAGGTATGTGTCCAATCATTTGATTGTCGTATAAACTTAGTGTAACAAGACTTTTAAGATTTGATATCTCATTTGGGATAAAACCAGTTAATTTATTACTGCTTAAATGCAATATCTTTAAATTTTTAAGATTTCCAATGCTTGATGGTAAAGTGCCACTTAAATCATTATTAAACAAAGTTAATTCTTTTAAATTAGTTAAATTCCCTATAGATTGAGGTATACTTCCATCAAGTCTATTCATAAATAAAATTAAATATTCTAAAGAATTTAAAGAACATATTTCGGTTGGAATATTTCCGTTTAATTGATTAAATGACAAATCAATTTTTGTTAGTTTTGATAATTGACCAATACTAGAAGGTATATTTCCTTCTATCTTATTCATATGTAAATCCAAAACCATCAAATGGTTTAAATTTTTTAAATCTTGAGGTAATTGACCGTTTAAGTTGTTAAATCCTAAGTTCAATTCTACAACAGAATTGTTTAAAACTTTGACACCATACCAAGTGTCTACAGATTTTGTAAGATCCCAACTGTTTCTCCAATTTTGACCATCAGTTGCGTTGTATAATTTAATCAATGCACTTTTTTCTTTGTTTGACACTACTGATGCATATGATTGTAATGAGAAAACTAAAAGTAGTAGAAATGAAAATTTGGCTAGTTTCATATTTTGGGGATTTTAAAGTGTAAATAGTAATTTAGTTGTTACAAATATATGTAATTATTTTTATTACACAAATTTTATTAGACAAAATTAACCATTTATTAGTTTATACACGTAATTTGTTGTTTTGTTTATAAGTTTTGCTCAGAGTATTTGACTGAAAGTTAAAGATTTAATTCTTATAATAAATTTAATCTGTATCGGTTAAAATTTTCTATTTTTGCCTTATGAAAAGCATTAAATTAGATATTCTAGCAGTTGGTGCGCATCCTGATGATGTTGAGTTGGGTTGTGGAGCAACTATCGCAAAAGAAATTTCACTTGGTAAAAAAGTAGGGATACTTGATTTAACTCGTGGTGAATTAGGAACGCGTGGTTCAGCAGAAATCCGAGATGAAGAGGCTGTAAGAGCAGCTGAATTATTAGGTGTAACTATTCGTGAAAATCTTGCTTTTGCCGATGGTTTTTTTGTAAATGATAAAGAGCATCAATTAGAAATTATAAAAATAATCAGAAAATACAAACCTGAAATTGTTTTGTGCAACGCATTAGACGATAGACATATTGATCATGGTAAAGGTAGTAAATTAGTTTCTGATGCGTGTTTTTTAGCTGGATTACGTATGATTGAAACTAAATTAAATGGTGTTATACAAGAGGCTTGGCGACCAAAACAAGTATATCATTATATACAATGGAAAAATTTAAAACCTGATTTTGTAGTAGATGTTACGGGTTATATTGATGTTAAAATGGATGCTGTAAGAACTTATGCTTCTCAATTTTATGATCCAAATAGCAAAGAGCCAATATCACCTATAACGAGTAAAAATTTTATTGATAGTATAAAATATCGTGCTCAAGATCTAGGGAGAATTATTGGAACTGATTTTGCTGAAGGGTTTAATGTGGAGAGATATTTGGCTGTCAAAAAGTTAGACGATTTAATATAATTTTTTTTAAAAAACACTTGTAGAAATTAAGAAATAGATTATCTTTGCGCTCGCAAGTTGCAAATGGTGGTTGTAGCTCAGTTGGTTAGAGCATCGGTTTGTGGTACCGAGGGTCGTGGGTTCGAATCCCATCTTCCACCCAAAAAGACAAAGCCTTTCAGAAATGGAAGGCTTTTTTTGTGGATTAAAATTGTGAACGCTTGTCATTCTGAGCAAAGCGAAGAATCTATCGAATAAAATTAATGAAGTTTCTAATTTTTAGATTGAGTAACTACTTTATAAACCCATCATACGTTTTATAAGTGATAGTTTTTTATCCGAATAAGGATAATATTTTAGGTTTGCTTCAAATAAATTGGACTTATCTAAAATACTTTTATAATGAGTAAACGCTTTAAAACCTTCTTCTCCATGATAAGATCCAATACCGCTGTCGCCAACACCTCCAAAACCAAAATGACTGTTAGAAATATGCATTAAAGCATCATTTACACAGCCTCCTCCAAAAGAAATTTCGTTAAATATTTTGTGCTTTGACGTGTTTTCTTTTGTAAAAACATAACACGATAATGGTTTTGGCATTGATTTTACCTTGATTATAGTTTCTTGTATGTTTGTGTATGTAATTATCGGTAAAATAGGTCCAAAAATCTCTTCTTGCATAATGATATCATCAAAAGAAATATCAGTTAAAATTGTTGGCTCAATAATACGTTTTTCAAGATCATAGTTTCCGCCATAATAGATTTTACTTTTATCAATTAAACTAATTAGACGTTCAGTGTTTTTTGTGTTGATTATCTGTACGTAGTTGTTATTATTGGTTGAAAAATGTGATTTTTCACTTTCTAACACCAATAATTTTAAGAATTCTTCTTTTATAGATTCGTGTACCAATAAATAATCTGGAGCAATACAGGTTTGTCCTGCATTTAAGAATTTCGCCCAAATCAAGCGTTTGGCAGCCATTTTAAGATTGGCAGTTTTGGTGATAAAAGCAGGACTTTTTCCGCCTAATTCTAAGGTTACAGGAGTTAAGTGTTTTGCTGCTGCTTGGTAAACTATTCTACCAACAGTAGTGCTTCCTGTAAAGAAAATTTTATCAAACTTTTCCTTTAATAACGCTGTAGTTTCTGTAATTCCTCCTTCAACAACTTTAAAATAGTTTGCATCAAAATTGTTGTTGATAATTTGTGCCATTGCAGCACTTGTATTGCTTGGTATTTCGCTTGGTTTTAATACGATAGTGCAACCTGCAGTTATGGCAGCAATGGCAGGAGCAAAGGATAATTGATAAGGATAATTCCATGCGCCAATAACTAAAGCAACACCTAAAGGCTCTGGAATCACGTAACTTTTTGCAGGTAAATTTACTAAATTAGTACGTTTTCGTTTAATTTTTGACCATTTTCCGACTTTCTTTTTTGCTTCTTTAATGTCACTATAAATCAATGCTAATTCTGTAGTGAAAGTTTCAAATTCCGATTTTTTAAAATCTTTAAAAATGGCATCATAGAGTAATTGCTCATTGCTTTTGATGACGTCATATAGTTTTTGAAGTTGCTGTTTTCTAAATGCAATACTTTTGGTTGTATTGGTGTTAAAAAAATCTCTTTGTTGTTGTATGAGTTGCTGCATATGAGTTTTATTTTCGACGATTAAAACCGCTCAATCGTTTTTCTGGATTTACAGTAAGATAATATATTTGATTAGCATTAACATTTACACTTCTAATTTCATTTTCAACACTATCTAAAAGAGTTTTAGGTGTGTCTTTACCTGCATAAATTAATATTTTTCCTGATTCATCACAATGTCTACAAAACACAAAGTTTCTTACTCTATCAATTGTCGCTAATTTATCATTTAATTGAATATAGTATTTACTTGAAGAAGAGTTCTTTTTCTTACCTATGTATATTTTTATTTCAAAGGAATTATCGATTGTGTAATCAAAAAGGGTGTCTGTAGTTTTAATTGGATTAATTTTTACTTGTAAACCAGATGAAAACTCAGAAAGAAAAGTTTCAATATTGTTTTCTGGTTTCTTCCAAATGATTGTGTCATTAATAATTATTTTATTCCTCTGAAGTTGAATTCTTAATGTTGAATCTAATTCATATCCATTTAAAGCAGTTGAATAAAATATGGCTTTTTTTAATGTATTGTATTCACCTAATTCTATAAAATTATTTCCTCCTATAGTTTCTTTATCAGAGGCAAAAGTTGAATCAGTAAAGTTATAACAATTGGTAAACTCCTTATTATTAGGTGTGAATTGATGCCAGTGACCGTTTAATAATTCTCTTTTATTTGTACATGAAATAGTTAGAATAAAAATAAGAAAGAGTGTTTTTTTCATTCAAGCAAGTTAAGAAATATTTCTACAACTTTCCAACCAAATACGTAGCAGTAAAACTAGCCTTACTTTTTACTAATTCCTCTGGAGTACCTTGAAACAGAAGTTCTCCACCTTTTTTTCCGCCTTCTTTACCAAGATCTATAATGTAGTCAGCGCATTTAATAAGTTCAATATTGTGCTCAATAACTATAATTGAATGTCCGTTTTTAATCAATGCGTTAAATGATGCTAAGAGTTTTTTAATATCGTGAAAGTGAAGTCCAGTAGTTGGTTCATCAAAAATGAATAATGACTTACTTTGGCGCGTGCCTTTTACTAAAAACGATGCCAACTTTATGCGTTGCGCTTCACCTCCAGAAAGTGTAGAAGAAGATTGCCCTAAAGTAACATATCCTAAGCCAACATCCTGTAAAGGTTGTAATTTTTTAGCGATTTTAGTTTCTCCATAATCTGTAAAAAAAGCAATCGCATCATCAATAGTTGCATTTAAAAGATCATTGATGTTTTTGTCGTGAAACTTCACTTCAAGAACTTCTTTTTTAAATCGTTTTCCGAGGCATACATCACATTCTAAATGAACATCTGCCATAAATTGCATTTCAATGGTTACTTCGCCATCTCCTTTGCAAGTTTCACAGCGTCCGCCATCTACATTAAATGAGAAATGTTTTGGTTTATAGTTTCTAATCGTTGCCAATTTTTGTGATGCAAACAAACTCCTAATATCATCATACACTTTGATATACGTCACAGGATTAGAGCGACTAGATCTACCAATCGGATTTTGATTGATAAACTCAATATGCTCAATTTTTGATGTATCTCCTTTGATTTCGGTAAATTGACCTGCTTTTTCGCCGTATCCACTTATTGCTTTTTGTAATGATGGGTACAGAATTTTACTCACTAATGTGCTTTTTCCACTTCCAGAAACACCTGTAACAACAGTCAATGTATTTAGCGGAAATTTTACATCAATATTTTTAAGATTGTTTTCACGTGCGCCAATTATTTCTATAAAATTGGTTGCTTTTCGTCTTGATTTCGGAACTTCTATTTCTTGTTTTCCGTTTAAATATTGGGCTGTAAGAGAATCAGATTTTAAAATCTGTTTAAAAGTGCCTTCTGCAACAATATTTCCACCATAAGTTCCTGCTTCTGGACCAATGTCAAAAATCATATCAGCAGCTTTCATAACGTCTTCATCGTGTTCTACAACAATAACTGTGTTTCCTAAATCACGTAAACTTTTAAGTACTTTTATCAATCGTTCTGTATCTTTAGGATGCAGTCCAATACTTGGTTCGTCTAAAATATACATTGAGCCAACCAACGAACTACCAAGTGAAGTAGCTAAATTAATTCGCTGACTTTCACCTCCAGATAATGTGTTTGAAGTTCTGTTTAAAGTTAAATATTTTAGACCAACATTGGTTAAAAACGCTAATCGATTATTGATTTCGGTTAATAATCGTTTGGCGATGTTTTGTTCGTTTTTTGTAAGTTTTATATTTTCAAAAAACACAATTAACTCATCTAAAGGTAAATCTACTAATTCAGATATGTTTTTGCCGTCAACTTTTATATAATTTGTTTCTTTTCTAAGGCGTTTTCCTTCGCAAGTATTGCATTTGGTTTTGCCTCTATAGCGCGAAAGCATTACGCGAAATTGTATTTTATAACTTTTAGATTCTAATTCTTTAAAAAATTGATGCAAACCTTCAAAATAGGTATTTCCTGTCCAAAGTAACGTTTTTTGTTCTTCGGATAATTCAAAATAAGGACGATGAATAGGGAAATCAAATTTATATGCATTGTCAATTAAATTATCTTTAAAATGCTTGAATGAATCGGTTTTCCAAGGTAATATAGCATCGTTGTATACTGAAAGACCAGTATTAGGAATTACCAAATCTCGATCAATACCAATAATATTTCCATATCCTTCACAACTTGGACATGCGCCATAAGGATTGTTAAAACTAAACAAGTGCGTGTTTGGCTCTAAAAAATTGATACCATCCAATTCAAAAGAATTACTAAATTTTTTTATTTTTTTGGTTGATAAGTTTTCTAAAGAACACGAGCCTTTTCCTTCAAAAAAAGCGATTTGTACAGCATCTGCTAAGCGATTGTAAAAATCTTCATTATGCTGTACTACAATTCTGTCGACTACTAGTTCAAAACTGTTATTAAACTCTTTATTTGTAGTTGTAATCGTTTTTAAAACATCTTCAATCCGTAGCACTTCATCATTGAATTTTATACGAGCATAACCTTGTTGAGAAAGTATAGAAAGTGTTTTTTCAATATTTCTTTCCTTAGGAATATGTACTGTTGCTAATAGCAATAACTTCGTTTTTACTTCGAGTGTTTTTATAAAGTTGATGACATCCGTAACCGTATCTTTTTTCACTTCATTGCCAGAAATTGGAGAATATGTACGTCCAATTCTAGCAAAAAGGAGTTTTAAATAGTCGTATATTTCAGTTGTAGTACCAACTGTTGAACGTGGATTTGTACTGTTCACTTTTTGCTCAATGGCAATGGCAGGAGCAATCCCTTTAATGTAATCTACTTGCGGTTTGTGCAGTCGTCCTAAAAACTGACGCGCATATGAAGATAAACTTTCTACATACCGTCTTTGCCCTTCGGCATACAAGGTGTCAAATGCTAAACTTGACTTTCCTGAACCTGACAATCCTGTAATTACGACCAATTTATTGCGAGGTATTGCAACGTCAATTCCTTTTAAATTGTGCAATCGTGCACCTTTAATTAGTATATTATCCTTCGGATTTAATGTTGCAATGTTTTTAGTCATTTAAGTTGTCTGATAATTTAATAGCTCACAAAGATAAAAGAAAGAATTTGGAATTGTATAGATGTGTTGTTATTTTTAGACCCTAGACCCTAGACCCTAGACATTAGACATTAGACTTTGGACATTAGACGTGTTGAAAAAATAAATGAATAAAATATTTGGTAGTTATAAATAAATATTGTTAATTTGTTGCTTACTTATAAAACTGTACCCTATATACAAACTATTACTTTTAAAATTTTAACGATTAATTGAGGCAATTAAGCCCTTTTATTTTTTTTTAAATTTATAGTTATGGATAAATTAAAGGTATTAGACAGTACGCTAGTTACAAATTACATTAATGGAGATGAAAAATGTTTTGAAATTCTTATGTCAAGACATAAACAACGTATTTACAATTTTATTTACTCAAAAGTATTAAACAGAGATGTTTCTGAAGATATATTTCAAGACACATTTATTAAAGTTATTAATACCTTAAAAAAAGGTAAATACAACGAAGAAGGTAAGTTTTTGCCTTGGGTAATGCGTATTGCTCATAACTTAGTTATTGATTACTTTAGAAAAAACAAGCGTATGCCAACATTTAAAAATACGGATGAATTTGATATTTTTTCAGTATTAGGAGATGGTGAGTTAAATGCTGAAAAACAACTGATTAAAGAGCAAGTAATGTCAGATGTTAGACGTGTTATAGAAGAACTTCCTGAAGATCAAAAAGAAGTATTGATTATGCGTATGTATAAAGATATGAGTTTTAAAGAAATCTCTGAAAGTACTGGTGTGAGTATCAATACGGCTTTAGGTAGAATGCGTTATGCACTTATAAATATGCGTAAACTAATAGAAAAACATAATATTATTTTGGTGAACTAGCAATATTTCATAAAAAATCCCGTTATCTAAATAATAGTAACATTTAAATTTGGGGTTTATGATGAAACTTTACACTGAAAAGTCTTCTTTTAAGAAGCAACCAAAAAAAGAAACAATTCAATTTTTACTCAACTATTCGAAGGCGCTGAAAATTATTAAAACGGAGAGTAATAACTACATTGAATTACATTTGAATTAAGAAAAAAAGACCTGTTTGATAACAAATAGGTCTTTTTTAAGTTCATAAATTATTTCACAATAGATTTTCTTCCTATTTTTTGAAAGATAACATCGTTTTCAATTTTCCAGCCTCGAGCAGGAGAATATTCACGTCCATAATAAATAATCTGAAGATGTAGTTTATTCCATAACTCTTTTGGAAATAATCTTTTTGCATCTTTTTCAGTTTGCGTAACATTTTTGCCATTAGTCAAATTCCATCTATACATAAGTCTATGTATATGTGTATCAACAGGAAAAGCAGGAATGCCAAATGCTTGACTCATTACCACACTCGCTGTTTTATGTCCAACTGCAGGTAATTCTTCTAAGTCTTCATAATTTTGAGGTACTTTTCCATCGTGTTTGTCAATTAATATTTTTGATAAACCGTAAATTCCTTTTGATTTCATTGGCGATAGACCAACAGGACGAATTATTGCTCTAATTTCTTCTACCGATAGTTTAATCATATCGTAAGGATTATCGGCTTTTTCAAATAAAAGAGGTGTAATTGTATTTACTCTAGCATCAGTACTTTGAGCCGATAAGAGTACAGCAATTAAAAGTGTATAAGGGTCTTTATGGTCTAAAGGAACTGGAACTTTAGGATAAATTTTTTCCAAAGTATCTATAACAAATTGTACCTTTTCTTTTTTGGTCATATCTTTTGATTCAAAATAGTTTTGCGTCAAATATACAAAAGCTTTTTGCGAACCTTATTTTATGACCAACTTTTATCTTTGTACATTTGCAGTAAATTATATATTATGACAACATTACAAATAGGAGATAAGGCACCAAATTTTAATTGTGAAGACCAAGATGGTACATTGATACAATTAGCAGATTATGTAGGTAAAAAATTGGTTTTGTTTTTTTATCCAAAGGCAAGTACGCCTGGATGCACGGTTGAAGCCTGTAATCTAAGAGATAATTATCAAACTTTTTTAGCAAAAGGTTATGATGTTTTAGGTGTAAGTGCTGATTCTAAAAAAAGACAATCTAATTTTAGAAATAAACATGAATTTCCGTATCCTTTATTGGCTGACGAAGACAAAAAAGTAATTGAAGCGTATGGAGTTTGGGGTCCAAAGAAGTTTATGGGACGTAAATATGATGGCATCCATAGAACTACTTTTGTAATTGATGAAAAGGGTTTTATTGAAGATATTATTGTAAAGGTAAAAACCAAAGAACACTCAAATCAAATATTGAAATAATAAGAAACTGTCTAAAAAGTTATTAGTTTGTCATTTTATTCTGAATGGCACTTTTTAGACAGTCTCTTTTTGATTTTATTCTAAATCTTCAAGTTCTTCATCCAAATTTTCTAACTCTTCTAAGTCTTTTACAGCATCTTGTTTAGATTTTTCTGTCTTTTGATTAAATTCAGTATCTTCTACTACTTTGTTATCAATAAGTAATTGTTTTCCTAC
The DNA here is from genome assembly GCA_947311835.1 of uncultured Lutibacter sp. Taxonomy (GTDB): domain Bacteria; phylum Bacteroidota; class Bacteroidia; order Flavobacteriales; family Flavobacteriaceae; genus Urechidicola. Next base: position 13,713 of record CAMZLV010000075.1, read on the forward strand.
AGATATTACAATAGCAACTAATGAGAGGATAACAACTATTTTTGCAAATGAAAAATTTTGATTTTTTCTTTTTGCGATTGTTAGTGCAATTATTCCTAATAAAAATCCGAAGATTGCTGGGAAAATAGCAAGGTTACTTATTGGTAAAAAAGAAAATACTAAGCCTAATAATGCGCTTAATAATCCTAAAAAAGCAAATAATTTATTCATAGTTTTTAAGTTTTTGTTGATTATTTTGTAAAGTTACTCAATCTTATTTGAATTGCGCCAATTGGGATGCTTGCTTTTATAAGTGCTGGTAATCTATCTTCATCAGCAGTAATCCAAATATATTTTCCGCCTTTTGCTTTTTCTAATCCTTTGCCAATAAAACCGATAGATAGTTTGTAACATTCTTTAGTTCCGTATTTACCAACTTTAATAGGTTCTTTTCCGAGATATTTTACAGTTATAGTTTCTATTTGCGAATCTATTACTAGTTTTTTAGTGATTTTCTTTCCAACAGAAAAATTATCGTAGTCTAAGGTTCTTATATTATAAATTGCCGAAACAATATCAAGCGTATTGTAGTCTATAGAAACGTTGGTTTTAAAGTCTTTACGCCCTTTTTTATTTAATGTTGAAACAGCAATTTTTGATTTGCGCTTAAATAAATATTTTAGATTTTTTTTGTAGTTACCTTCCTCAATACTTCTTTTGAAAAGCGAAGGTAATAGTGTGTTTGGATTTACATACGATTCGTATAAATCTCGTACTCTAAAGTAATTATCCCAACTAGAATAGGTTGATGCAGTACATTTTAATCGTAATAATTCTCGTATTTTTGTTTTAACGGTTGATGTTTGCATTCTTATTTCAGCAATATCAGTCATTACTCCTGAAACATTAAAAGAGGCTATAAAAGTTAAATCCTCTCCACTTTTTATATAATTATTTTCTGATGATGTGTTTGATGAAGTAGAAAACGATGTGATAATTATAAAAAGTGCTAAAAGTGTTATTTTTTTATACATAATCTAATTTATTTATTTTATTAATTGTTACAATAAACGCGCCAATGTTTAAAATTTCATATCAAGTTTGATGTTTAAAACGCGTCTTGTCATATAGTTTGGTACTCCATATGAACGTTTAGAATACACATTTCTAACCCAAGTATTTGTTATAGAGTTAGTAACATCAAACATATTGTATAGTTCAAAACCTACAGCAAATTCTTTAAAATTCTTAAATAATTTGGAATTTGACTGTCTATTTTGGTCAACTATGACATAAGAAATACCTAAATCTGCTCTTTTATAAGGCTTTAATCTATCTTGATAATCATATCTATTGGCATAAGATGGAGAACCTCCTGGAACACCAGAATTATATACCAAATTTAAATACATTTTTAAGTTTGGTATATTTGGTACATAATCTTGAAATAAAATTGCCATTTTAAAACGTTGGTCTGTAGGTCGTGGTATATAGCCTTGATTGTCTATATTTTCTTTGGTTGATAAAATTCCCATACTTATCCAACTCTCAGTTCCAGGAACAAATTCGCCGTTCATTCTCACATCAAAACCTGTAGTATAGGCTATTGCATTATTTTCTGCGGCATAACGTATCCTAACATTGTCTACTGTATATGGATTTACATCACTTAATTGTTTGTAATAAACTTCTGTAACGAGTTTAAAAGGTCTTTCCCATAGTTCAAAACTATAATCGTTACCTAAAACAAAATGTATTGATTTTTGCGCTTTTACATTTGGATTAACGGTTCCATTTTGATTTCTTAATTCTTTATAAAATGGCGGTTGGTAATAAAAACCTGTTGAAAATCGGAATAGCATATCTTTATCCCAATTTGGTTTGATGGCAAATTGTGCTCGTGGACTTATTATGGTTTGACTTTTAGTATTTGAAATATCAGTTCCAGATACTGACCAATTTTGAGCTCTTACACCAATATTATACCATATCTTATGTTCATTTAATGTTGATCTTTTACTCCATTGTATAAAAGTAGATAAACGGTTAATTTGCACATTGTTATTTGCTCTTACATTTTGAAACGGTACAATTTCTCCTTCAAAAGGTTCGTAAGGTTGATTGTTTGTTTGAAGGTTTGGAGGACGCACAGAAAATCCAAGAGAATCAATTACTTCCCATTCAATTAATCGATTTCTGATGTCTTCTTTCTGATATTTTAATCCGAAGTTAATACTATTAGCGCCTTTTTTATAAGTAGTTTGTAAGTTAATATTACTAATTAATGCATCTAAATCATTTCTTGCATGATTTAATTGTGATCCAATACCTTGTAAAAATTCAGCATTTCCAAAATTATCATCTGCAGCATTTGTATCTTTTTCTCCTAAACTATAAGTTGCTGAAATGTCATAATGCTCTGCTTCTTGTGCGTTATAGGCAGAAGTTGTCAAGCTCATTTGCAAATTATCATTGACTTGATATATTCCTTTAAAAGCACCAAAAAGAGTTGCGTATCTATCTTTTTCTTGCCCTTCATAATACACATTTAATTCAAGAGGATCAGTTGCTGTACCAAAATCTGTACGTCTTGAAATAGGTGTGTAGTTATAATTGTTTAAAGAAAAATTCCCAAGAAAATCTAATTTAAATTTTTTAGTAATAGCGTAGGATAAAAAAGTTTGAACATCACTAAATTTAGGATTATAATTAATATCAATATCTTTACTATTTACCAATAAACTATTGTTTCGATGGCGTATACCTATAATTGCTGCTACTTTATCTTTAAATAATTTTCCTTCTACAGTTGCGTTTCCTCCAAGTAAACTTAGTCCAACAGTTGTGGCAAATTTTGTTGGTGTTCGATACGTAATATCTAAAACAGATGATAGTTTATCACCGTATTTTGCTTGAAATCCACCTGCCGAAAAGTTTACATTTTGGGTCATATCAACATTGACAAAACTCAAGCCTTCTTGCTGACCAGAACGCACTAAAAAAGGTCTGTAAACTTCAATACCATTAACATATACAAGGTTTTCATCAAAATTTCCTCCTCTAACGTTGTATTGCGTGCTTAATTCATTGTTGTTATTAACTCCTGCAAAAGTCATTAAGATATTTTCAACTCCAGAATTACCTCCAGGAATTTTCTTGATTTTATTGATGTCAACAGTTACAATTCCTGTAGCATCCTTTCCTCTGTCTTTTACAATTACTTCTTCTATTTCTTCTGTTTTAGGCTTTAATCGAGGTGAAAAATGTAAGGTTTTGCCTTTAGGAACGTCAAAAGTCTTAGTTAAGGTATTAAAAGCAACATGCGTAAAAGTAACTTTGATTTTTTTATTTGAACTTATTAGAATGCTATATTTTCCTTTTTTATCACTTGTAGTACCTGTATTTTCATACGAAATGGCAACTTCGGTAATTGGTTTTCCAATATTGTCTTTTACAACACCTTCAATAGTTGATTGTTGCGCAATAAGAGTTTGAGTGATAATTAATAAAAAAATACTAAATGTTAGTTTGATTTTCAATTTAAGTTGATTTGTTTAATTATTTGTTTTTTCTATAAAACGTTTTTTCTAGTGTATTCGTATTTCCAACATTGTCAATTACGATAACTTTTAGATGATGTTTTGTTCCTACTAATTTTTTATCAGAAAAATTGTATGTTAATGTTCCTTTTTTAGGACTGTATTCTAGTAAAATCCATTGGTTATCAATTTCACCTCTATAGGTTTTAATTCCTGATATATCATCAGATGTTTTTAGTACTAATTGCTTATAATTAGACATCCATTGTTCGTCTTTAAAATTATAAGTGTACAACTTAGGGTTCTCATTATCAGTAAGCAATGCGTATTTGCCTAAACTTTTTGTAGTTGTATAAAAGGTGCTTTCTTTTTTATGAGTTTTAACATAATACGGTTTGTTCTTACTATCAAAACTGGCAATAAAAAGTTTCTTTTTTTCTTCAGAAGAATATTTGCTTACATCAAAAGTTAAGGTGTATTTTTTATGTAGTGGAACCGTTTTTTTATGAATAAAAGTTTCTCCATTTTCAACATTAAAATCTAAATAAAAATTAGTGTAAAATGTATTTTTAGGGAATGCAACAGTAATACCGTCTTTTGAGAATTTATTAAATTTTTCTGAATCGATAAAATAAGGAGTTGTTTTTTCTTCTTTATGAATTTTAATAATATCCTCTTTTCCAACAATTGGTACAATTAATTTTTTTTGATTTCCTTTAAAATCTTTTGCAATAATTTCAACATTGTAAGTTAAGCCATCTTCTATATACAAATAGCCATGATTTTGTATGTTTTTATAGATACTCAGTTTGTTTTTAGGCGTTACAAAGCAACGTTGAATCCGTAGATTAGATTCAGCATATTGTTCATAATCAATAAGTAAATTGATATATTTTGACTCAGCAAACGAAAATTTTTCAACGGAATGGTTGTAAACAGTTTGACCGTTTACTTTCATTTCAAGGCTAAAAAGTCCGTTTTTGTTTAGCGCGCCGTTTAATCTATCAAAAGCCCTTACACCAAGACCAATTGTTCCTGAAGCATAGATTTTATCAGCCAATAAATTACCGTTATTCAATGTTTTAAAAGTAATTTGTAAAGGTATGTTAGATTGATTTATTTGCGAAAAATCATCTAAAGGATACGCCATTAAAGTAGTAATGGTCGGTTTTTTATCATCTTTAACCGTTATACCAAAATACATAGGATTTATAGGTTTTGAATTACTATCTCGAATTTCAAAGTGTAGGTGAGGAGGAACAAATCCACCAGTACTTCCTGTATAAGCCACTACTTCTCCTTTTTGAAGTTGCAATTCGCTGCTTGAAGGATACAATTGAATTTCAAAACGCTCTTTTTTATATTGATGTTTTTTTAGATAAGCTTCAATTCTGGGACTGAATTTTTTAAGATGCGCATATACACTTATAAAACCATTTGGATGTGTGATGTATAATGCTTTTCCGTAGCCCCAATGTGAGACTTTTATACGAGAAACATAACCATTAGCGACTGCAAAAACGTTAAAACCTTCTTTTTGTTGGGTTTTAATATCAATACCAGAATGAAAATGATTCGGTCTTAATTCTCCAAAAGTACCAGCCAAATACATTGGTATATCTAACGGATTTTGAAAATAGTTAGTTGGATACTTATTTTGAGAATAAATAGTTGTAAAAAAGAAAAAAAATAAACCTAAAATTCGCGTGTTCAATGTCATCATATTTTTTGCTAAAATAATAATAAATAGTTAATGATACAATGCTAAATATAGCATCAAAATATATAGGTAAACCAATTTTATGCCAAAAAAACAGAAAAGAGTTGTTTTATTAAAATTAGTATGGTAAATTTGAAGCATAGTTTTGAACTTTTGGAATAGATGAGTAGAATTATAGAAGTCACTAATTTACTGGAAGATAAACTCGAAACCCTTATAGAAGCATTTGTCTTTTTAAAGCAAGAAAACGAGTTTTTACATCAAAAAATGGTGAGTTTAGAAAATCAAATAAACCAAAATAAGCAACAATTAGAAGAAAAAGAGAAATCTTACCAATTGTTAAAAATAGCCAAAACTATAGAAGGCAGTAATGAAAATAAACGAGAAACAAAACTCAAAATAAACGCTTTAATTCGCGAAATTGATAAATGTATAGTTCAATTAAGTGAGTAAGTTCTTTAAAATTGATGAATGAAAAACTCAAAATAAAAATTTCTATTGGAGGTCGTGTATATCCAATAAGTATTAATAACGTAGCCGAAGAAGAAGGAATACGCAAGGCAGCTACTAAGATTAATGCTATGATATTAAAATTTGAGCAAAATTATGCTGTAAATGACAAACAAGATGTATTAGCAATGTGTGCTTTACAATTTGCTTCTCAAATTGCAATTCAGGATATCAATATAAATGAAGAAACAGACAAAGCAACAAAAAAATTAGAGGCATTAACTAAGAAATTAGATACGCTTTTAGAATAAGTTCTTTAAAATAAAATTAATAATACTGCCTACATTAGTCATTGTTCGTCAAACTCAACAGGAATTAATTCTGAAGGATGAGTCGTAGTAGTTAAAGCAAGCCGTTTTGCACGGATCCTTGATCTACTAGTTAGTCCTATTTATGTTTAAATTGGAGTTTGCAGAAACTTCACTAATGTAGGTTTTTTTATACTTAAAATTAACCAAATGGAAGGAATGATATTACCAATTATTATTGGTGTAATAGTAGGATTAGCAATAGGATTTTTAATTGCTAAAACCTTAGAGAAAAATAGAGCATCAGCAACAGTTAAACGTGCAAAAAAGAATGCTGCAGGAATATTAAAAGCAGCAAAAGTTGATGCAGAAGCATTTAAAAAAGATAAAATTTTACAAGCAAAAGAAAAGTTTATCGAACTTAAAAGTGAACATGAGAAAATAATCATGTCGCGCGAAAAGAAAATTAATGATATTGAAAAAAGATGGAGAGATAAAGAATCTCAAGTTGGACAGGAATTGAGTAAAAACAAAAAACTAAACCAACAATTAGAAAAGAAAATTGCTGATTTTGATTACAAACTTGAGTTTATAGAACGCAAGGAAAATGAAATAGAAAAATTGCATAAAAAACAAGTAGAAAACCTAGAAGTTATTTCTGGTTTATCTGCTGATGATGCTAAAGAAGAACTTGTAAAATCACTTAAAGAAGAAGCAAAATCTGATGCAATGGCATATATTCAAGATACGCTTGAAGAAGCCAAACTTACAGCAGATCAAGATGCTAGAAAAGTGATTTTAAATACCATTCAAAGAGTAGGAGTAGAGCAAACTGTAGAGAACTGCGTATCTGTTTTTAACTTAGAGTCAGACGATGTAAAAGGTAGAATAATTGGGCGTGAAGGAAGAAATATACGCGCCATTGAAGCCGCAACAGGAGTAGAAATTATTGTAGATGATACGCCTGAGGCAATTATCCTCTCTTGTTTCGATCCTGTAAGAAGAGAAATAGCACGTTTGTCATTACATAACCTTGTAACTGATGGTAGAATTCATCCAGCAAGAATTGAAGAAGTTGTTAAAAAAACAGAAAAGAAAATAAATCAAGAAATTATAGAAGTTGGTAAACGTACCGTTATTGATTTAGGTATTCATGGTTTACATCCAGAATTGATTAAAACTGTAGGTAGAATGAAGTTCCGTTCATCTTATGGTCAAAATTTATTACAGCATTCACGTGAAGTCGCTAACCTCTGTGGATTAATGGCTGCAGAACTTGGATTGAATGCTAAAGTAGCTAAAAGAGCCGGATTATTGCACGATATTGGGAAAGTGCCTGATACTGATAGTGAATTACCGCACGCTTTATTAGGTATGGAATGGGCGCAAAAATATGGTGAAAAACCAGATGTTTGTAATGCCATTGGAGCGCATCACGATGAAATAGAAATGAAGTCTATGATAGCACCAATAGTACAAGTTTGTGATGCCATTTCTGGCGCAAGACCTGGAGCAAGACGTCAAGTATTAGATTCATACATTCAACGATTAAAAGATTTGGAAGACGTTGCCTTTGGATTCTCAGGAGTTCAGAAAGCATATGCTATTCAAGCAGGTCGTGAGTTGCGTGTAATTGTAGAGAGCGAAAAAGTAAACGATATAAAAGCAGCAGAATTGTCATTTAGCATTTCGCAAAAAATTCAAAACGATATGACGTATCCAGGACAAGTAAGAGTAACGGTAATTCGTGAAACGCGTGCTGTGAATATTGCGAAGTAAAAGGTTGCTAAAATATTTTCTAATTTTAAATTACCAAAAGGAGCCTTAGGCTCCTTTTTTATTGGCTATTGGACTAATAATTTGAACATCATTAAATGAAATAGCGCCTCTTATAACACTGTCGATTACACCTTTTAGACTTTCTATCAATTGCATTTTAAGTTGCGATTTGTGATATATTAAACTTACTTCACGTGCAGGAGCAGGCGTGTTAAATTCTCGCAAATGAGTTGCGTCATTTTCATTCAAATCCAGCGTATGAAGATATGGAAGTAATGTCATACCTAAATTTTCTTTAGATAATTTAATGAGTGTATTAAAACTACCACTTTCAAGATGAAAATGCGCTGTAGTTTGCTTTTTAAAAGTAGCGCATAAGTTTAGTACACTTTCTTTAAAACAGTGTCCATCTTCTAATAGTAATATATCGTCTAGTTCTAAATCGTTTATTTTAAGAGTTTTATGTTCAAATAATCTATGATTTTGAGGTATAAACCCAACAAAAGGTTCGTAATAAACAACACGTTCTTTAATAGCCTCGTTCTCAAGTGGAGTTGCAGCAATTGCAGCATCTATATGTCCTTCGGATAATTTTTTTATAATCTCTTCGGTAGTTAATTCTTCAATAATTAAATGTACTTTCGGATATTTTTTTACAAATGTTTTTAAAAACATTGGTAATAATGTAGGCATGATTGTAGGGATAATTCCGAGTTTAAATTCGCCACCAATATATCCTTTTTGTTGATCTACAATATCGGTAATTCTATTACTTTCATCAACAATTGTTTTGGCTTGTTCGACTATTTTTAAACCAATGTCAGTTAGTTGAATGGGTTTTTTACTTCTGTTAAAAATCTGAATATCAAGTTCGTCTTCCAATTTTTGAATTTGCATACTCAGCGTTGGTTGTGTAACAAAACAATGCTCAGAGGCAACAGTGAAGTTTTTGTGTTCGGCAACGGCAAGTACGTATTTTAACTGCGTAATAGTCATAAGTATAAATTTTTACGATAAAAGTATTAAAAACATCAATTATATTTATACTATTTATGATTTTATTTTAAAAAATTATGATAAAATAGTAATTAGTTTATCCTCTCCAAAATTTACGGCGTTTATTTAATTCTTCTTCTGATTTTAAAAATTCCTCTTTAAAGTCTTTATTTAAAAAAGAAGGATGCTGTTCAATTGCCATTTCAATTTGAGAAACTATTTCATCAAAAGAATCATTTTCATAATCAATATCTAACGGTTTTTTAATAACCATTGACTGTAATATTCCTCTTTTTTTTATCAGTAATCCTTTTTTGTCAAATGAACGTCTAAAACCATCTATAACAATAGGAATTACAATAGGTTTATACGTTTTAATAATGTGTGAAGTACCTCTTCTTATCGGTTTAAAAGGTGTTGTAGTACCTTGAGGAAAGGTGATTACCCAACCGTCATTAAGCGCTTTTCCAATATTTGAAATGTCAGACATTTTTACTTGTCTATTTACATTCTTACCATTACTTCTCCATGTACGTTGAATTGAAATCGAACCAATATATGCAAATATTTTTGGTAGTATACCTGCTTTCATCGTTTCGGCAGCAGCTATATAATAGATGTTTAATTTAGGATTCCAGATATAACCAATATTTTTGATGTTATCAACTCTTCCTTTTAATGAAGCATTAAAAACATGTAGCATTGCAGCAACATCAGCAAAATAGGTTTGATGATTAGATACAAAAAGTACATTGCTGTCTGGTAAATCACGAATTATTTCAGAACCTTCTATTTGAAGTTCATTAAATCTTCGGTAACGACCATGCGAAATAACTCCTAAAATACGTATTATCCATTTTTTGATGAATAAAATATGTCCAAAAGGATTTCTTTTGAATAGAGTCATGTGTTTTAATTTATTAATTATTTAAACAAAATTACAAAATAAAATAGTTTAAAAGGATTTAAATATGGCTTTGATTTCACTTAATATCATTGCAGTAGCACCCCAAACAACATAATTATTTAATTTAAAGCAAGGTACATCAATATTTTTCATATACGATGTCGATATATTTTTTATTTCAATATTGGTTTCGTTTAATAAGTCTGATAGTTTTACTTCTATAATTTTTTCGACTTCATTATTAGTAATAAATTTTGGTGTATAATCAATTGTTCCAATAAACGGACTTACTAAAAAATTACTTGGTGGAATATAAGCATTCGTTAAGTCTTTGATAATATTGATATCATTCATTTTTATTCCAACTTCTTCAAAGGTTTCACGTTTGGCTGTATGCATAAAATCTGTATCTGTATTTTCATACTTGCCTCCAGGAAAACTCACCTGTGCTGAGTGTGTGCCTTTATAACGTGCTCTTAACGTAAGTAAAAAACAGGTGTTTTGTTCCTTGTCAGGATAAAAAAGTGCTAAAACAGCAGCTTTTCTTGGTTTTTTTGCATCAATCAATTCTTGAGTATATTGCAAACGCATTTTGGGAGCCATTTTAAACTGAGCATCTAAACCTCCTAAAGTTACTTTTTTAATTGTAGGTATGTGTTTTGTAAATGAATCAAATTTCATAATACAAATTTAACTAAATTAAGCAAATGAATTTTATTATTTAGGTTTGTGATTCCACATTGCTATATATTGTCCAGTTCCCATTCTTCTTGCTGCATTTTTGGCTCTTTCGGCAAGTTTCCCTTCATAGAGAGAGTCAATAGTAGCAAACCATAATTGAATCCACTTTCCAAAATGGAGTTGTTCAATTGTATAATCATTATTATAGTCAACTTCTATGTGCGCTCTTGTAGGGCTACCCTTAAAACATACTTTTCCTAATAAATTGGTTACCCAAAAATCTGTTAATTTTTCAAGGTGTGCAGGCCATTTGTCATTGGGAATTTGATTATTGAATATTGGTCCTAGTAATTCGTCTCTTCTAACTCTTACATAAAAGGCGTTTACTAACTTAGAAATATCTTCTCTGTTTTCTATTTCTTTCATTTTTAATTGTTTTTGATTTTTTCTAAATCGATTACTTTTTTGAATAAAATATTATTTTCTAAATGAATATGCTTGTGTAAATCTTCTTCATATTCTTTTAGCATTGCATACGTAACTTTATACGTATTGCACGCGTGACTTGGAGGCGTATAATTATCACTCAATTCAGCAATTTTTCTAAATCGTACACCTTCATTATCATGCTCTTCGTGTAATAGTGCAATAGGGCTATCGAGTGTTTCAAATAAATTTGTACTTATTGGAGTGTTTTTATCAGCAACGGTATCTAATTTTTTGAAATAAGGAAAAAGCATTAACTCTTCTTTTTTCATATGTAAGGTTAAGTCATTTGAACTCTCAATAAATAGCCTATTTATTTCATGTAATTCAGGATTATGAGCGCCATGAACTTTACATATTTTATTTAAATATTCTTTTATTTCAGGTATTTTTCTCTCTACATATTTGTGATGATAATTATAGATGTAATCCGTCAAAAAACTAATACTCCATGATTGATAATCCGTATCGCCTTTTTCTTCAATAATGATTTGTTTTAAATCTTCTATAAGTTTGTTTGATTCGATTTCATGCGTTTCACATACCGTTTCTATAGTTCGATTTCCATTACAACAAAAGTCGATTCCATATTGTTTAAATACACTTGCAGTTTTGTAGTTTTCGGCTACAATGTTACTCACTAAAATAGCTGTTTTGATTTCCATTTTTATTAAATTTAATGTTTATTAATTTTTTTCCGTATATATATAAACTGATTACTTTAATTACTTCTAAAGCAATAAATATTATATGATTATTGTTTTTTAATGTCTCTTGATTATTGATGATTAAATCGGCTCTTTCGTTTAATGATGGTAGTAGCCAAAAGGTTTGTAATGTTAAAATTAGTAGGACAATTCGTACATAATTTCCTTTGTAAATTTTACAGTTGTTTACATTTAGATACACTGTTGATAAACTTATAATAAGCGCAAATACTATTTCAACTTTATTTAATGCTCCAAACACAAGTTTGCCTATTCCTAAACCAAGACTTGTTGTTATTCCAGGAGCTTGAAATTTTAGCCAAGCCTCCATAAAACTGATTGCAAGTACAAAGCCTAGCCATGTAAAACTTATAATAATAAGATGTGTAAGTAATTTTTTTTTCATTTTATAACAGATTAACGGATACAGTTATCCGTTTTAAAATTAAATTGTTTATTGTCTTTTAAATATTAATGATTTTATAGCATCATTGTCAATAAAGAAAGCTAATGAAGTGTTTTCTAACATGTCTTTTAGCATTTTTCGTATTTCTGCAAATTTAAAGTGAAGAGGACAAGGCAGTTCTGGATTACATTCCCTTAGACCTAAACCACAACCAACGTATATTGAATCTCCATCAAAAATGGTGACGATATCACTCAAAAAAGTTTGATTGAGTTTTTCTGATTCTATTATAAATCCACCATAAGGACCTTTAATTGATTTTAAAATTTTATGTTTAGTAAGTTGTTGTAATACTTTACCTGTAAATGCTTCAGGAGAATTTATTTCTTCTGCTATTGTTGCTAGACTAACCTTTTGATTTTGGTTTGATCTATCTGCAACAAATAGCACTGCTCTTAATCCGTATTCACAAGTTTTTGAAAACATATCTTATAAATTTTCTGCAAAGATATATAAACTTTTATAAAAGACATAGACATCCGTTATAGAAGTTTTATTTTTTTGAATTAAGTTTAAACAACAAAATAGTTATGATTCAACTTGTTTCTAATCAAATAATTTTAACTAATTTTATGCTCATTATAATTTAACATCTATAGTATTGAAAAAAGCATATTTTAATTGGAGTTCAGGTAAAGACTCAGCCTTAGCATTGTATAAAATTTTACAGAATAATGAGATTAATGTTGGCACTTTTATTACAAATGTAAATAAAGACTTTTCGCGAATTTCAATGCATGGTTTACGAGAAAAATTACTTGACAAACAAGTTGAAAACATTGGTTTTCCTTTACAAAAAATATATTTTTCTGCCAATGTTACTATGCAAACGTATAATGAAACGATGCTACAAGAATTAACAAAATTGAAATCAGAAGGGTATAATTATACTATTTTTGGAGACATTTTTTTAGAAGATTTACGAGCATATAGAGATTTGAAACTGAAAGAAGTTGATATTTTAGGAATTTATCCACTTTGGAAACAAGATACGAAACAAGTGCTACAAGAGTTTTTAGATTTAGGGTTTAAAGCAATTACAGTTTGTGTGAATGCAAAGTTATTAGGAAAAGAATTTGTAGGTCGCGTAATTGACCAACAATTTATAGATGATTTGCCAACAAATGTTGATGTTTGTGGTGAAAATGGCGAGTTTCACACTTTTGTATATGATGGTCCTATTTTTAAAAAACCTGTAGAATTTGAAATAGGAGAGAAGGTGCTAAAAACGTATACTTTGCATAAAGATACTACTGATAATTGTCATCAATCAAAAGAAAAACAAAAAAATTACGATACTAGTTTTTGGTATTGTGATTTAATTTAAAGCATTGAGTAATACGGTTGATGGATGCACTGTCGTTCGGTTTGTACCGTCTAATATTTGATGTCTGCAACTTGTTCCAGAAGCAACAATAATTGTATTTTTATCAGTATTTCTAATTTTTGGAAAGAGCGTGTCTTCACCAACTTGCATACTTATTGCATAGTGCTCTTTTTCAAATCCAAAAGAACCTGCCATTCCACAGCAACCAGAATTAATGATAGTTACCTTATAATTTGTTGGTAGATTTAACATCTCAAACGCAGGATTCATACCAATTAAAGATTTTTGATGACAATGACCATGAATTTTTATTTCTTTTGCTTCAGTTGTAAATTGTGAACTAGAAATTACACCTTTTTCAATTTCTCTTTGGATAAATTCTTCAATTGTTAAGCAGTTTTTTGCTATTTTTTTTGCTGATGTTTTGTCGTTTACAATCCGTAAATACTCATCTCTAAAAGTTAATATTGGAGTAGGTTCAATACCAATTAGCGGTGTTTTGTCGGTAATTATATCTTTAAAAATTGCTATATTTTTATTTGCTACAACTTTAAATTCATCTAAAAACCCTTTGGTTACAAGACTTCTTCCGCTTTCTGGATGTTTTATAATTAACACTTCATAATTTAGTTTTGAAAGAAGGTTTACAGTGTCTATCCCAATTTGCACGTCATGATAATTGGTAAATTCATCACAAAAGAGATAAACTTTATTTTTTGCATTATTTTTTTGATAATTTTTAGCATACCATTTTCGTAAGGTATATTTCCCTAATTTAGGAACACTTCTTTCTTTAGGAAAACCAAGAATTTTTTTGGTAATATTTTGACTTAATATAAAATTGGTAATCTGAGGAAATTTACTTCCTAATGCGTTATATTTTGCATTAAATCCAAAGATTTTATCGCGTAAACTTGGTTTGTTTTCTTTTTGATATTGATATAAAAATTCGGCTTTCAATGTTGCTACATCTACACTACTCGGACATTCAGTTGCACAGGCTTTACAACTCAAACACAAATCAAAAACGCGCTTTAATTCTTTGCTATCAAACTTATTTTTTTTATTTGAATTTGTTAAAAACTCACGAAGTGCATTCGCTCGTGCTCTGGTTGTATCTTTTTCGTTTTTTGTTGCTCTATAACTTGGACACATTGTTCCTCCTGCATTTACAGGTTTTCTGCAATCACCAGAACCGTTACATTTTTCGGCAGCACGTACTATTCCTTTACTATCTGAAAAATCAAAAATGGTTTCAATTTTAGGCTCTTCACGGTCAATTTCATACCGCAAAGATTCATCCATCAAAAAAGGATCAATAATTTTGCCTTTATTAAAAACATTATTTGGGTCAAAAGCCTCTTTTATTTCTTTTAAAAGTTGATAGTTTTTTGCTCCAATCATTAAAGGGATAAATTCTGCACGTACTATTCCATCTCCATGTTCACCGCTAAACGAACCTCCATATTTTTTAACAAGTTTAGCTGTTTTGGTTGTAATTTCTCTAAATAATTTTACATCCTTTTGCTTCTTCAAATTTAAAATAGGGCGTAAGTGTATTTCTCCAGCTCCTGCATGTGCATAATAAACGGCTTCTTGTCCAAAATCAGACATCATTTTGGTGAATTCCGTAATATAATTAGGCAAGTCTGCTACTTCAACTGCAGTATCTTCAATGCAAGCAACTGCTTTATCATCTCCAATAATATTACCTAACAGCCCTAAACCTGCTTTGCGAAGATTAATGGCTTTGTTGATGTTATTTCCTGTTAATTTAGGATACGCATAACCAAAGTTATGATGTTGTAAATCTGTTATTAAATCATTGGCAAGTTGGGTTGCTTTTTCAATAGTTTCTGCGCAAACTTCAAGCATTAAAATGGCTTTAGGATCACCTTCTATAAAATATCGGTTACTAGTTTGTTCACGATTATTTTTAGTGCAATCTAAAATGGTTTTATCCATCAATTCGCACATATAAAGGTTGTGTTTCATTGCGACAACAACCGCTTCCATACTTTGTTGAATCGAATCAAAATGTGCGGTAACTAATACACTTTCTTTTGGTGGCAATTTGTCTAATTTTAATGTAATTTCTGTAGTGAAAGCAAGGGTTCCTTCACTTCCACAGAGCAGAGTAGATAGATTTATATCACTTTGATTTCCTCCAAATAAATCTGAAGATAAAAGCATATCGATCGCATAACCATTATTTCGTCTGTGAATAGATTTTTTAGGGAATTGCTTTTCAATTTCTTGTTGATTTTCAACCTTTGATAGTTGCTTGTATATGGTTTTATAGATATTTCCTTCTTGTGTGTTTTCTTTAGTTTTTTTGATAAACTCATCTGAAGAAATTGATTTAAAGGTTGCTTCTGTACTGTCAGAAAGGATGGTTTTTAATTCAATTACTTTATCACGAGTAACACCATACTGAATAGAGGTTGTGCCTGAAGAATTATTGCCGACCATTCCGCCAATCATACAACGATTGGATGTTGATGTGTTTGGAGAAAAAAACAAACCAAAAGGTTTTAAGTAATGATTGAGTTCATCTCTTATTATTCCAGGCTGTACAGTTATTGTATTTTGCTGTTTATCAAATGAAATAATTTTGTTGAAATGTTTAGAAATGTCAACTACAATACCATCGCCAACACACTGACCTGCAAGTGATGTTCCTGCAGCTCTTGGTATTATAGTAATCGCGTTTTGCGAAGCAAAAGTAATCAGTTTTTTTAAGTCAGCTACATTTTTAGGAATAGCAACTGCTAGTGGTATTTTACGATAGACAGAGGCGTCTGTCGCATAAATACTTTTATGTAAATCATCAATAAATAGTTCGCCATCTAATAAATTGGCAAGTGATTTTATTTTATTTTTTATAGGCATATGCCAAAGTTACTCAACTTTTTTAAATATCACTTCTTTATCTATTCGATTTATTTTATAAAAATAAAAAGGTTGGCAAATAACGGTTTTTGCCATTCCTTTTGGTTTGGTTTCTTCAACAATTATTTCTGTTTTATTATTGTTTTCTTTGATATTTTTTACTGATATTGAATGACCTCCGTAATTTTTTTGTCCCATAAATAATGCAATAACCATTTCATTTTCAAAATCTATTTTTGGTACAGGAATTCCAGGACGTCTCATCATATTTATTTTAGTATAAATAGTTTGGAGTTCTTTTTGATTTTTAATCACTAAATATTTTTCAGTTTCGTAGCCTCCATGTGAGCCTTTCGTTAGTAGTTCTATTTGTGTAGATTGATTGTTGCTGTTTTCTTTTTTCACAGTTTGTTGATTGTTTGATTTTGTTGTTTCTTTTTGTGCGTTGCAACTCAATATCAATAGTGATAAAAATAGTGTAATTGTTTTCATAATAATAATTTAAGAGATTTGCTCTCCGTTTTTTATATTTTTGTTTGCTGCTTGTAATAAAGTTACATCTTCATTGATTTGAATTCCTAAAACAAGACATTCGCTCATAAAATTAGCAATTTGTTTTGGTTTGAAGTTCACAACAGCACTAATTTGTTTATTTATTAAATCTTCTTTTGAATAAAGTGTGGTGATTTGAGCACTTGATTTTTTTATTCCGAGTTCTCCAAAGTCAATAACCAATTGGTATGCAGGTTTGCGAGCTTTTGGAAAATCATTTACTTCTATTATTGTACCAATCCGAATGTCTACTTTTGAAAAGTCTTCAAAAGATATTGTTTTTTTAATTGCTTTCATTATTGAGAAAATATAAATTCATTTCGTTTATTTTGTTTGTGCTCATACTCAGTACACCCTTTTTCTTTTGTACAATCATAGAGTAAATTTGTTTCGCCAAAGCCTTTTCCAGCTACTCTAGATGCTTCTACACCTTTGCTAATAACATATGCAATCATTGATTGTGCTCTTGCTTCTGATAAGTTTAGGTTGTATTTTGCAGGTCCACGACTATCAGTATACGAGTTTAGCGTTACTTTTAGTGTAGAATTTATCATCAATAATCCAACAATTTTATCTAATTCTATTGCAATATCTTCTGTTATTTCTGCAGAATTTATTTTAAAATTAAACGGATTTATATTAAAAATCACTGGTTTTTTTGTGATTTTAGGAGTTGTTATTTCGGTTGAAGATGGTTTGTTTGCTATAGTTTGTAATTGAAACTCAACATTTTCTATTTTATTATTTTCTGTTGATGTAGTTATTTGCTTTATTTCTGATTGATAATCAGTTGCTTTTGTTTGTAAAGTGTAATTAGTAGCACATTTTAACTCGCTATTAAATAGACCTTCATTATTTGTTTTAATCGTTTTTAATTTGATATCGTCTTTAAATATCGTTATAGTAATATTTTTAAGAGGCATATGAGTTTTGGCATCTAAAACAGTCCCTTTTACTTGCTGATTACATAGTTTTATATGCAACGTTACATCTCTTCGCTGTATTTTTTTATTTGTTTTAGTCGTTTTTATTTCAGTGGTAGTTTCAATAAATCCTTTTTTTGTGTAACGAACGATATATTTTTGTTTACAAGGAAGATTAAAATGATAATTTCCGTTCCTATTTGTAATTTCTGTAGCAATCAATTGATTTTTTCTGTTTTTTATTTTTACTGTTACACCTTGAATTGGCGCATTCTCCATATCATCTAAAACTCTACCGTTAAAAATTTCGGTACAATCTAATTTGTTTTTACTCGCCAAGTATAAAGTAACTTCAACTCGTATATTACTTGCATTAGACGTAGTAAAAGATTTTTTTGTCTCGTTAAATTCTGGCTTATGCACAAGAAGATAATACGACTTACCACAATCTACCTTAATATTAA
>CAMZLV010000076.1 GCA_947311835.1 uncultured Lutibacter sp.
AAAATTCATATTATAATTTCATTCAAACTGAGGTAGAGACAAAATTACTTATCAATATTTTACGTAAATTTGTACAATGCAATTTTCAGACATTTTAGGGCAAGAACACATCAAAAATCATTTGCAAAAATCAGCAGATAATGGTCGGATTCCACATGCGCAGTTATTTGTAGGAAAAGAAGGTAGTGGAACGCTGCCAATGGCAATTGCATATGCACAATATTTACTGTGTAATTCTAGTGAAAATAAAGAAAATTGCAATTTAAAATGTGATAAACTAGCACATCCTGACTTGCATTTTGCCTTTCCTGTTACAACTAATGATAAGGTCAAAAAACATGCTATAAGTAATTTGTTTTTAACAGATTGGCGTGATTTTATTTCAAAAAAACCGTATGGTAATCTCTTTGATTGGTTGCAGTTTATAGGAGTTGAAAACAAACAAGGAACTATTGGCGTTGATGAAGCAGAAGCAATTGTAAAAGCATTGCAATTAAAATCATACGAAGGCGGTTTTAAAGTGATGCTAATATGGATGGCAGAAAAAATGAATAGTGCAGCTGCAAATAAATTGCTAAAATTAATTGAAGAACCTCCAGAAAAAACGGTTTTTATACTAATTACTGAAAACGAAGAGCAAATTATAGGTACTATTCGCTCGCGTTGTCAAGCATTGCATTTTCCTGTTTTAAGCGAAAATGATATTGTAAATGGATTAATAACTTCGGAAGGAATTCTTGAAAATGAAGCTAAAAAAATAGCAAACCAATGCGATGGAAACTATAATAAAGCCATCCGTATTTTAAATAATAATTCGTCTGATGCCGTTTTTGAAGAATGGTTTATCACATGGATTCGTGCTGCTTTTAGAGCAAAAGGAAATGCGAGTGTTATTAATGAATTGATTAATTGGAGCACTACTATTGCACAAACAGGAAGAGAGACTCAAAAGCGATTTTTAAGTTATTGTTTACAGTTTTTTAGACAGGCTTTATTGCTTAATTATAAGGCTACAAGTTTGGTGTTTTTAGAAACAAAACAAGGATTTGACTTAAAAAAATTCGCTCCGTTTATTCATGGTAATAATATTGAACAAATTAATGAAGCGTTAAATGATGCAATATATCATATTGAAAGAAATGCCAATGCAAAAATAGTTTTGCTGGATTTATCAATAAAATTAACACGCTTACTTCACCAAAAAGAATAGTTGCATTTCTAAAATTGACTAATAAATCTTATTTTATTACACTATCTAACTAACTTATTGGCAGTATTTTATAAAGTATATTGTAATTATTTTAAAATAAAAGTCAAAAAAAAGTAGGGTGTTTTAGTTCCTATTCGTTTTAATATAAAGTAATAAAAAGTTTTGAATAGTAGTACTTTATTGAAGTTGAAAGCACAGTGTTACTAAATAACCCCAAACCCTTGTAATATCTGTGCTTCTTTTAAGAGAATTAAGTTGGTTTATTGACTTGTATTTAGTTGGTTAGTACAAAAAACACTGTGTATTTTATACAGTGTTTTTTAATGATATTAAGTTATTGAAAATAAGACAATACTTAATTACTATTTCTTAAATACTACTAATTTTTATTTTATTAGTTTTGTGCAAACTTTAACTATATGCAATTATTTAATAATCATCCTACAGAAATTCTAATTTTACTTTTTTTAATTGTTACATTTTTACAGTCTGGAATTGATAAAATTATGGACTGGAAAGGTAATTTAGATTTTATTAAAGGTCATTTTGCCAATTCACCTCTTAAAAATATGGTTCCATTATTACTCAGTATCATATTAATTATTGAAGTGATTGCAGGAGTTTTAATGAGCGTTGGCGTATATCAGTTAGCAACTTCTGGAAACAAAGAAATAGCGCTAATAGGAGTTGTTTTGAGCGCTATTACGTTAATCTTTTTATTAATTGGTCAAAGACTTGCTAAAGATTATGCAGGTGCAATGACGCTTGCAGTTTATTTTATAGTGACTGTTTTTGGCGTATTTTTATTGCAATAAAAAAAGGCTGTCTGAAAAGTGTCAAGTGTCATTCTGAATGAACTAAAGAATCTTTTAAGTTGACAATTGGTTTATTATCAAACAATTGAGATTTTTAGACTGCGCTCAAAATGACAAAAGAAAACCTTTTAGAGAGCCTCTTTAATCGGTAATAATAAGTTTTTTAATCGTATTATTTTTTGTTATTAGCTTCGTAATCAGCATTTAAAACATCTAAAATAGTATCTGTAAGGTTCATAGCATCATCTGCATACATTACCGTTCCGTTTCCTTGTGTACCAAGAATCATGTTAAATTTATTTGTAGTTGCATATGCTTTTACAACACTATCAACAGTTTTGGTTAAAGCTGTAATACCTTCTTGACTTTTTTTCTGTAAAGTTTGTTGCGCTTGTTGGCTTTTGGCCTGAATCATTTGTTGCTCTTGTTGTAATTCTTGTTCTTTCGCTTGTCTGTTTTTTTTAGACATTCTTTGGGCTTTTTGATAATAAGCTTGCACTTTCGTTTGGAAAGCAGCTGACAAACTGTCTAATGATTTAGCCATTTGTTCTTGTTCTTCCTTAAAAGATGCTTCCATATCTTTTGTTGCGTCATATTCTTTCATTAATTCTTCAACATCTACATATCCAATTTTTGATTGTGTACATGATGCAAATAATAATACTGAAGCGAATACTAATCCTAATTTTTTCATTGTTATTGATTTTTATAATTGTTTTTTTGAATTTGCGAAGATAACGAAATTAACTGTTGAATTA
>CAMZLV010000077.1 GCA_947311835.1 uncultured Lutibacter sp.
AATAGACGTTGTTGAAGAAGAAGAAATAAAAAATGGAAAATAAGCACGTTTCAAAACTTATTATTGACCTCAACGCTGTAAAATATAACTTAACTTATTTTAAAAATAAACTTCAAAAAAATACAAAAATACTTGTAGTTATTAAAGCCTACGGATACGGAAGTGACGCTGTTGAAATTGCTAAAAGCATACAAAATGAAGTTGCTTATTTTGCCGTTGCATATACTAATGAAGGTATTGCGCTTAGAAATGCAGGAATCACAACTCCAATCTTAATTTTACATCCTCAAGTTATTAATTTAGAATTGATTATAAACAATAATTTAGAGCCAACTATTTATAGTTTTAAGTTGTTAAACGAATTTATATCGATTTCAAATATAAAAAAACAATCAAACTATCCTGTTCATATAAAGTTTAATACTGGATTAAATAGACTTGGTTTTAATGCTGATAATATCGATTTATTAACCAATAAAATTAAAAAAACAACAGCTATAAAAGTTACTTCTGTTTTTTCACATTTTGTAGCATCTGATGATAAAACCAAACGCGATTTCAGTCTGAAACAAATTGATGAATTTAACGCAATTAAACATAATTTTATTCAAAAATTAGGCTACACGATTACTTCTCATATGTGTAATACATCAGGAATTTTAAATTATCCTGAAGCGCATTTTGATATGGTAAGATTGGGTATCGGCTTGTACGGATTTGGTAATGAAACTACCGTTACTTCCGAATTAAAAAATGTAGTGACCTTAAAAAGTATAATTTCTCAAATACACCTTGTTAAAAAAGGAGAAAGCGTAGGTTATAACCATACATTTATTGCTAATAAAGACCTAAAAGTAGGTACAATTGCTTTAGGTTATGCAGATGGTATAAGTCGTATGTTTAGCAATGGTATTGGCTCTGTAACCATTAAAAATAAAAAAGCATCGATTGTAGGAAATATTTCTATGGATACATTTATGGTAGATATAACTAATATTGACTGTAATGAAGGTGATGATGTTATTGTTTTTAACAACCAACAAACAATACTAAATTTAGCAAAAAAAAGCAGCACTATTTCTTATGAAATACTTACTTCAATATCACAACGTATTAAAAGAGTTTATATTAGTTGATTTTTTTGTATATTTGGAACCTTATTAACTAATTAAAAAACAATATAAAATGTTAAAAGAATTTAAAGAATTTATTACTGGCGGAAATGTTATCGAATTTGCCGTTGCAGTTATTATGGCAGGAGCCATCGGAAAAGTTGTAAATGGGTTTGTAAACCTAATTATAATGCCAATTGTTGGTCATTTTTCTGGAGGAGCAGATTTTTCAGACAAAAAGATTATTCTTGATGAAGCCGTTGTAGACGCTGCAGGAAAAATAACTACGCCTGAAAATGCAATTATGTGGGGATCTTGGATAAACACAATTATGAGTTTAATTATTGTTGGATTTGTAATGTTTATGATGATTAAAGCATATAACAATATGAAGAAAAAAGAAGAAGAAGCAGCTCCTTCTGGACCTTCTGATAACGATTTGTTAAAAGAAATTTTAGAAGCACTTAAAAAGTAATTCTATTATTTTCTATTAATTAATAGAGGTTGTCTAAAAAGTGTCATTCTGAATAAAATGAAGAATCTTTAAAAAAGATAATTAATTTAATTATCAAATAATTGAGATTTTTCGACTGCGCTCAAAATGACAAAATAAAAACTTTTTAGACAATTTCTATTTTTTTGTATCATAAACTTCTGCTATAGTTGGCGCATTTGTTGGCTTCTCAATCAATAACATTGTATCTCCAATTGCAACAAAACCTGTTTTAAGAACTTTAAAATAAATTCCGCTCATTGTTGAATTCCAAAAATGACGAATTACTTTTGGGTCGTTAAAACGAATTCCGAGTTTAAAACAAGGTTGCCTTGGCTTTGTAACTTCTAGTTTACATCCTCCTAATTGATATATACTACCAACGGTTATTTGTTCTTCATCTAAATCAGAAAAAGTAATATTTTCACCAAACATACCGTAATTAAATTCTAAATTTGGATATAATTTTTTAAAGTGATTATAATGCTTAGCCGAATAACCATATACTGCTTGGTCAATTCCGCCGTGATATTTTCTATCTACAACTGCATCGTTCAAAACATCTTCTTTTCCTAAAAAAATAGGCGTATTTACAGGTTTTTTAAACATTCCTGTTTCGATTTCTTTTTTTTTCCAAACAACCTTTGTTCTCTTACCTATATTTACCGATATTATTTTCATTATAAAGTGAACTTACTCAGTTTTTCAGCAATTTTACGATCATTAGACAGTCGCGGAATTTTGTTTTGACCTCCTAATTTACCAACCGATTTCATATAGTTATGAAAACCTCCTTTTTGTACAATTGTTATTTTTAAAGGTTGCAATATTTTACCTTTAATTAAATCTAAATAATACGAGTTTTGCGCTTGTAAATTTATGTCAAGTTCTGACGAAAAAGACGCTAAATTTTCTGGTTCTTCTTCAAATTCAACAAACCATTCGTGATACGGCAATTCATCATTAACATCAATTTTTGGTGCAACTGTATATTCGGTAACACTTGCATTAGAATTATTAGTAACTAAGCGCATTGCTTCTTCAACTTCTTTGGTTATTACATGTTCGCCAAAGGCAGAAATAAAGTATTTAATACGTCCTGTAACTATAATTCGATGTGGTTTTAAAGATATAAATTCGATTGTATCACCAATATTATATCCCCAAAGTCCTGCGTTGGTGTTTAAAATAATAACATAGTTTACGCCTAACTTTACATCGGCAATAGAAATTCGTGTAGGATTTTCATCAAAAAATTTATCTGCAGGAATAAATTCATAAAAAATTCCAGCATTTAATGTTAATATCATCCCTATTTCATCAGTATCTTGATATGCAATAAAACCTTCAGATGCAGGATATAATTCAATTGAATCAACCTTTCTTCCTATTAACTCTTCAAACTTTTTACGATATGGTTCGTAGTTTACGCCTCCATACACAAAGACTTTAAAATTAGGGAATACTTCTCCAACTTTTTTACCTGTTCTTTCAACAATTCGTTCAAAATACATTTGCACCCAAGATGGTATTCCTCCTATCAATCGCAAGTCTTCTGTAATTGTTTCGTCAATAATTTTTTCAACTTTAGTTTCCCAATCAGCAATACAATTCGTTTTATAACTTGGTAATCTGTTTTTTTGTAAATATTTTGGCACATGATGTGCAGAAATACCTGACAATCTACCAATTTTGATACCGTTCTTTTCTGTTAATTCTGGACTTCCTTGTAAAAATATTAGTTTTCCATTAACAAAATCGGCATTGTTTTTTCTGTTGATATACATCAAAACGGCGTTTCTTGCGCCTTTAATTTGCATCGGAATGGATGCTTTGGTAATTGGTATATATTTAGTTCCTGATGTTGTTCCTGATGTTTTACCAAAATACAATGGTTTGCCTTTCCACAAGACATCTTTTTCTCCACTTATTATTCGTTCTACATAAGGTTTTAAACCTTCATAATCTCTAATTGGAACATTGGCTTTAAAATCATTATAATTTTGAATATTTTTAAAGTTATGGTCTTTTCCAAACGCAGTATTTTTTGCGTCTGAAATCAAACTAAAAAGTACTTTTTCTTGGGTTTTTACAGGATTATTTGCCCATTTATATATTCGTTTTACAATACGTTTTGCATATGGTATGGCAAGAATCGACTTTATCATAATTTATTTGAAATCAATAAAATTGGTTGGATTTATTGGATATCCGTCATTCCAAAGTTCAAAGTGTAAGTGAGGTCCTGTGGTAAGTTCACCTGTAGAACCAGAACTGGCAATTACTTCACCAGACTTCACCAAATCTCCTTGATGTTTATGTAAAGTTCCATTGTGTTTATACACTGAAAGAAATCCTTTGGCGTGTTCTAATATTATTACATAACCAGTACTTGCAGTCCATTCTGCAAAAATGACTGTTCCGTCAGAAACTGCTTTTACAGGTGTGCCCTTTTGCACAACTATATCTACTGCAAAATGTTTTTGATTAATGCTATAATTTGCTGAAATTTCACCTGAAATTGGCGCAAAAAACACAATATCTGCATCTTTTTTTGCTTCTTCAAAGAAACTAAATTTATCTTCTCGCTCTACTTCTAATCTAAATAAGGAATCTAATTCAGAGGCTTTGATTGACAAAGAATCTTTATCAAATTTAACAACTTCAAGAACAGAATCTTTATCAAAATTTAAATCTTTAACATCTCCTGTTAACACTTTTTTTATCTTATTAAGATATACATCATTAACGGCAAGTATGTTTTCTAATGAATCAATTTTAAAAGAAAGGTTTGTAGTTTGTTTTTTTAATTTTGATGAAAAATATCCTGGAATATATTCTTTTAATGGTGTAAATGCGATGAGTACCGTAGTTAAAGTGATGAGTAAAATTGCAAATAAACTACCATATACAAAAACATTTAAACGACTTAGTTTAAATGATACTTTTTCTTCAAAAGTATCTTCATTAATAATTACCATACGGTATTTATCAATTAGTTTTTGCTTAAATTTTCTTTTATTTAGATCTGTTTTTGCCATTTATAAATGATAACAAATATACAACGGTTTTTTTGTTGAAGTATGATTTAAATACGCTTTTCTTATTTTTTATAAAAATTCATTTCATCAATATATTTCCAAACGCTATGTGGAAGTAATGGTTGAATATTTATCTTTTCTTTAATACTTTTTCGTATAAATGTCGCTGAAATTTCAACTATTGGCGCTTCTACTCTCGTAATTTTTGGGTGTTTTTCAAACTGATGCTTAACGGTGCCTTTTGATAGTCTTGGATATACATATATTTGATGATTTTCAAGAATAGTTTCATAGTTTTTCCATTTATGCAAACTCTTTAAATTATCTTCTCCCATTATCAAACTAAATGTTTTATCAGGATGTTTTTCAGTAATATGCGCCAAGGTATTAACTGTATATGATGGTTGTGGTAAACCAAATTCTATTTTTGACGATTTTAATTTAGGATACGACTCTAACGCAATGTCTACCATCATCAATCTATGATTGTCAGCAAGTAATGTTGTTTTATTTTTATGCGGATTGTGAGGTGTAACAACCAACCATATTTGGTCTAAATCAGAGTGCTCAACCATATGATTGGCAATTATTAAATGACCTATATGAATTGGATTAAAACTTCCAAAATACAAACCTATTTTCATTTTTACTGGTCTTTTTTTTTGAAATTAACAAAATCATCTACCAAAGTATATGCTTCTTTTAATGCAGTTTCTAAATCTTCATTTATCACTATTTTATCAAACAAAGGTGAAGTTGCTAACTCAGCAGATGCCTTTGCTACACGCATATTTATTTTGTCATCACTTTCGGTTTGGCGTTTTTTAAGCCTTATTTTTAATTCGTCTATACTTGGTGGTTTTACAAAAATAGAAAGTGTTTCTTCAGGAAATTTACGTTTTATTCGCAGTCCTCCAGACACATCAATATCAAAAACCACGTGTTTTCCGAGTTTCCATATTCGTTCTACCTCTGTTTTTAACGTTCCATAAAAATTATCTCTGTAGACTTCTTCCCATTCTAGAAACTCATCATTTTTTATCTTATTTTTAAATTCTTTAGCCGACAAAAAATAATAATCTTTGCCATCAATTTCTGTACCTCTTTTCTCTCTTGATGTTGCTGAAATAGAAAATTCTAAATTAAGTTCTTTTTGTTTTAAAAGATGACGTACAATGGTTGTTTTCCCAGATCCTGAGGGTGCCGAAAATACGATGAGTTTGCCTTTTTTAGTCATTATAACACGTTTAGGTTTTGTTCCTTGATTTTTTCAAGCTCATCTTTCATTTGTACAACAACTTGTTGCATTTCAGCAAAATTTGCTTTAGAGCCAATCGTATTTATTTCTCTTCCCATTTCTTGTGTAATGAATCCAAGTTTTTTACCATTAGAAATTGGTGCATCTAACTCTTTTAAAAAATAGTTTAAGTGATTTTTCAATCTTACTTTTTCTTCCGTTATATCTAATTTTTCAAGGTAGTAAATTAACTCTTGTTCAAATCTGTTTTCATCAACTTTGGCTTCTAACTCAACAATTGCTTTTTGCAATTTAGTTTTTACATTTTCAACACGTTGAGGGTCTAATTCTACTATTTTTTCTAAAAAAACTTCAATAAAATTGATGCGTTTTAAAAAATCTTGCTGTAACGTTTTACCTTCGTCTGTACGATATAAAACGATTTTTTCTAAAGTTTTATCAATTGCATCGTCAATTTGCTTCCATTCTTGTTCGTCAAGAGGCTCCCTAAGTGTTTGAATGGTTTCAGGAAGTTTTACCGCCATTTGAAGTAATTCTAAATCTGAAGCATTTGAAATTTCTTTCAATTGTTTCATATAAATCTGAATAGCATCTTTGTTTATTTGCGATAATAAATTTTCACCTATCGATTCTACATATATTGAAAAATCAACTTTCCCTCTAACTAATTTTGTTGCCAATTTTTTTCGAATAGCAAGTTCCTTTTCTTTATAATAAGAAGGAATTCGAACGTTTAAGTCGATATTTTTACTATTTAGAGATTTAACCTCTATAGTCACTTTTTTAGTTGGTAATTGTATTTCGGTTTTACCGTAACCTGTCATTGATAATATCATCTGCAAAAAATAAAATTACGCAAAGGTACGTTTTTTGGTTTATTAAATAAAAAAACGCTTGCCAAAGGCAAACGTTTTTATAAATTTTGTATTGTTATTCTTAACTTAATCTAAAGCAGGAATACGTAATACTTGTCCTGGATAAATTTTATCAGGATGCGAAAGCATTGGTTTGTTTGCTTCAAATATTACTGGATATTTCATTGCATTACCATAATATGATTTTGCAATTTTACCAAGCGTATCTCCTGAAACTACTGTGTGAAATTGAGCAACTGGCTCTTCTACAGCTACAGTCATTCTATCATCTACTGATGCTATTCCTTCAGTATTTCCTACTACCAATATCACTTTTTCTCGTACCTCTTGTGATGGTGCTTCACCTGAAACGGTTGCTACATCTTCTTCTACACTAATCGCTAAGTCTGTTACTTCAAAACCCAATGTTTCTACCGCGTTTTTCAAATTTGTTGCTGCTTCTACTGCTTCTTCTTCTGTTGTTTTTCCAATACCGAAAACTTTTGCTCCAGCATTTTTAATAAATGAAAATAATCCCATAATTTTTTTTAATTTTAATTGTTAATAATTTTTCCCTTTCAATTGGGATTAGCAATATACAACATTTATTTAGTTTTCAAAACGATAAAAAGACTTACTTTTGTTAAAAAAAACTTAAAAATGATTATTCATAATATAGGTGACAGTCAATCCGTCTTAAATAAATTTATTTCTGAAATTAGAGATACGTCAATACAAAAGGATGCAATGCGCTTTCGTAGAAATATTGAACGTATTGGTGAAATATTAGGTTATGAACTGAGTAAAATATTGGATTATTCAAACAAAAACATCACTACGCCTTTGGGTCAAAAAGAAATGTTATTGCCTGTAAATCCGATTGTTTTATGCAGTATTTTAAGGGCTGGATTACCATTACATAATGGACTCTTAAATTATTTTGACACTGCTGAAAACGCTTTTGTTTCGGCTTATAGAAAACATATAGACGATACTAATTTTGAAATAAAAGTTGAATATTTTGCGTCACCATCTTTACAAGGCAAAACTTTGCTTCTAGCCGATCCAATGTTAGCAACTGGCGGATCTTTAATTACCACCTACAATGCTATCTTAAAAAACGGCACTCCAAAAGAAATTCATATTATTGCTGTAATAGCCTCTAAAAATGGTATCGATTTTATTGAAAAACACTTGCCAAAAAATACTCATTTATGGGTTGCAACCGTTGATGATACTTTAAATGACAAAGGATATATTATTCCTGGACTTGGTGATGCTGGAGATTTAGCATTTGGAAAAAAGTTATAAAAAATAAGGTGTTAATGACAATAGTAAAAATGTAATTAAGAAAAAATCTTTTACTTTTTTATTTGATATGATTTCTAAGAAATTGGCAATAATTATTGCTGAAGGGAAAAAGAAAAACAAAAAAACATCTGCTTTAATTGGCGCTACAATTAATATCAAAAAACTTATCAATAAATGAGTAACAATAATCATCATTGAATTTCTAATGGTAGTTGCTAATAAATTTATTGACTTATTAATATAAATTCTGTATATTTACCCTTTAAAATTAAGGATATGGAACAATTTAAAGGTAAAAATATACTAAACTTTGTAAAAGAACTGCCAAATGACGATG
>CAMZLV010000078.1 GCA_947311835.1 uncultured Lutibacter sp.
CATTAGGTAGTGGTAAAGCAATATTGCGACTGCTATCAACTGTAGCAAAGCGATAAGATAAATTCTCACGAGCCATTGCCTCAAGTGCGTATTTCATCGAGCTAGTTTCAAGCTTTAGGTAGCGTGCTTTTTGATAAGTTTGCTGGCTATCTAACCGTTGCCATAAAGTTGAGAGAGATTTAAAATCACTGCGTGATCTAAGTTGGTTTTCTCCATCCATTCTAATTTTTCATCTAAGAAAAAACTAGAATCGGTAACAGGACGTTTCCATCCTTTTTGCAGCATGTATTTTCGTTCATCATCTACCCAAAAAATTTCCTTGTCTTTCATAAAAGCAGGAATTTGCTCAGGATATGGTAATAAATGTGAGTGACCGTTAATGCGTAGTTTTCGTGTCATTTATTTTATTTTTTTCGGTGCTTCCATTACCGTTCCGCAATTAGCACACGTACATTTTTTTTTGTCAGAATAATAGTTGTCAAAAATAATAGGCATATCGGTTACAATATTTTTCAGTGTAAAAGTTTCTCTATACAATTGCTCTCCACAATTTTCGCAATACCATTCCAACGCATCTAACACACCTTCTGCTCTTGGATATTCAATCACCAAACCAACGGTATTTTCTTTTCGTTGTGGCGAATGCGGTACTTTTGCTGGCAACAAATAAATATCACCTTCATTAATTTTAACATCTTCCGATTTTCCATCAACCATAATTTTCAATATCATATCGCCTTCTACTTGATAGAAAAATTCGGGTGTTTCATTATAATGATAATCTTTTCTACTGTTTGGACCACCAACAACCATTACAATATATTCGCCATCTTCCCAAACAACTTGATTGCCAACTGGCGGTTTTAATAAATGGCGATTTTCATCAATCCATTTTTTAAAATTTAAAGGTTTTACTAATTTGCTCATATCATTTATTTTTGGGCGTTACTTACATTTCGACTACGCTCAATGTAAAGGTCGGGCTTTACGCTATATCTTTTTATGTGTTCTCGATACTTTTATTTTTTCCTACCGTCAAAATAAAAACTCAAACTAACATAAAAAGGATGCTGCTGCAATCCCTAACGCGGATTTCGTTTTTAAAAATACATTTTATTTTCGAGACCTCACAGGTTTTAAAAACCTGTGAGGTCTATTTTACAAACTTTTCGTTCTACCGCCATCAACAGGAAGGTTAATTCCGTTGATATAACTTGCTGCTTCACTTGCTAAAAATACAACTGCATTGGCAATTTCTTCTGGTTTTGCAAACCGTTTTGCAGGTGTTATATTTTTCATCATTGTTTCTGCTTGTTCAAACGTGCCATTTATTTTTTTGGCAACATTATGTAATATTGCTGTTAATCGTTCGGTAGCAGTTGCTCCTGGAAGTACATTATTTACCGTAATTCCAAAAGAACCAACTTCTGTAGCCAATGTTTTACTCCAATTTGCAACTGCACCACGAATGGTATTACTTACGCCTAATCCTTCAATGGGTTGTTTTACCGAAGTTGAAATCATATTGATAATTCTACCATATCCTTCTGTTTTCATAAACGGAATAATAGTTTGTGCCAACACATGATTACACTTTAAATGCTGAATAAAAGCACTTTCAAATTCGTTTAAATCGGCATTTAATACTGTTCCTGCTTTGGGACCTCCTGTATTATTTATCAGAATATGAAATCCATGATTTTTCAAAATAAAATTGGAGACTTTTTGTCTTACATCTTCTGGATTAGAAAAATCTGCAACAATATAATTGTGATTTTGGTTTGTATTTGGCAATATTGACAATACTTGTTTTAATGTTGTTTCATTTCTTGCAATAAGTGTTACGTTTACACCTTCATTTGCCAATGCTATGGCTGATGCTTTTCCGATGCCTTGTGTACTTCCGCAAACAAGAGCGTTTTTGTTTTTTAAATTTAGTTTCATTTTGTTTGAGATAAAAGAAAAAAGATGAAAGAAGAAAGACTTTATAAGTGTCTATTTTCTTTATTCTCTTCTCTATATTTTTCTATCGTTTTGTTTGAGATAAAAGAAAAAAGATGAAAGAAAAAAGACTTTTATGAGTGTCAATTTTCTTTTTTCTCTTCTCTCTTCTCTTTAATCTCTTCTCTATATTCTCTTTTCTCCTCAATACTTAATACACACATTTTTCGCTTCAGTAAAAAAGCGTAAGGCTTCAAAACCACCTTCGCGTCCTACTCCTGATGCTTTTACACCGCCAAAAGGAGTTCTTAAATCACGCAACATCCACGTGTTAACCCAAACAATTCCTGTTTGTAATTCGTTGCTCATTCTCATGGTTCTTTTCAGGTTGTTTGTCCATAAAGTTGCTGACAATCCGTATTTTACCTTATTTGCCATTTCTAAAACCTCATCATCTGAAGTAAAAGGCATAATGGTAACAACTGGACCAAAAATTTCTTCTTGATTTACTCGGCATTCATCATTTTCTACTTCAATAACTGTTGGTTGCAAGTAATA
This sequence comes from uncultured Lutibacter sp., assembly GCA_947311835.1. Taxonomy (GTDB): domain Bacteria; phylum Bacteroidota; class Bacteroidia; order Flavobacteriales; family Flavobacteriaceae; genus Urechidicola. The sequence continues at coordinate 2,500 of CAMZLV010000078.1, forward strand.
TCCTTTCTCAAATTTTTTGACTGTGACTCTGTCACCTCCACACAATATTTTTCCATTTTCTTGTTTAGCGATTTCTATGTATTGAATTACTTTTTCAAGATGTTGCTTAGAAACTAATGCACCAATATTTGTGTCTTTTTCTGATGGATGCCCAACTTTTAAGGCTTTTACTTTAGCAACAAAATCTGTTTTAAATTTTTCGTAAATAGATTCTTCTACAAAAATACGACTTCCGCAAAGGCAAATTTGCCCTTGATTAGCAAATGATGAGCGAACGGTTGTTGCCAACATATCATCATAATCGCAATCTGCAAAAATGATATTTGGATTTTTTCCGCCCAATTCTAACGATAATTTTTTAAACATTGGTGCTGCCACTCGTGCAATATGCGCTCCAGTTTGAGTGCCGCCAGTAAACGAAATTGCTTTTATATTTGGATGCTCTACAATGGCTTGACCTGTTGATGTTCCTAAACCGTGAACGATATTTAAAACTCCTTTTGGCAAACCTGCTTCATTACAAATTTCACCCAAAAGATATGCCGTCATTGGCGTTACTTCGCTTGGTTTGGCAACAACACAGTTTCCTGCGGCAATTGCTGGTGCGATTTTCCATGTAAAAAGATATAAGGGTAAATTCCAAGGAGAAATACAACCAACTACGCCAATAGGCTGACGTAATGTGTAATTAATCGCATTAATCCCAACACTTTCATGACTTTCACTTGCAAATTGTGTAATGGCATTTCCAAAAAAACGAAAATTACTTGCTGCTCTTGGTATATCGACTGTTTTTGCTAAAGAAATGGGTTTACCATTATCTTTACTTTCTGCTTCTGCAAAACGTTGTAAATTGGCTTCTAATAATTCTGATATTTTTATTAAAATTCTACTTCGTTCATCAATTGTAGTTTCTGACCAAGACGGAAATGCATTTTTTGCTGATTTGTATGCCAATTCAACATCTTGTGCATCAGAATTTGGAATCTGACCATAAATTTCTCCGTTTGACGGATTGTAATTATCAATATACCTGTCAGCGACAGGAGGTGAAAATGCTCCGTTTATGTAGTTTTTTATATCCATTTTCTGTTTTAGATAAAAGAAAAAAGACGAAAGAAAAAAGATTTTTGTCTAACTTCTTTACTCTTATTTTTGTATTCTCATTTTTTATAAGCAGTTACTTTAATCTCTACCACCAAATCTGGATGTGGTAATTGGTGTACTGCAACCGTTGTTCTTGTTGGTCCTGTTTCTTTATCAAAAAATTCTGCATAAGCACGATTGTAATCTGCAAAGTCGTTCATATTTACTAAAAAAGAAGATACATCAACAACATCTTTAATACTTGCGCCAACTTTTTGCAAATTAGCATCAATGTTTTGTAAAACAACTTTTGTTTGTTCGTAAGCGTCTAGTTTTTTTGTTCCCATTTCATCAATTATGGTAACTCCTGCAATAGAATTATCTGGTCGCCGAGAACTGGTTCCTGAAACAAAAATAAAATCTCCAACAATTTTTACGTGTGGATATGCGCCTCTTGGTGTTACTTTTTTTGTCATCTTTTTTTGTCTGGTCGAGCGCAGTCGAGACCTTTTTGTTTTTATTATTATATTAACCTCTCGACTGCGCTCGAGGAGACATTTTATTGATAATAGATTCCGTATTTATTTCGGAATCACAATTTATTTCAATCCTGCAATTTTATCATCTTCAAGAATTGCATTGGTTGCTTCTTGTACTTTCTTTAAAATCACATTTAAATTAGTGTCATTTAATTCTCCATCATCTAATAAGTTTAAGATTGCCTTATCTTGCGCACGTCCTTTTTTCATGGCTTCAAAATACGAAATATCTTCATTAAAAGTAACCATTGAATATTTAGAAAAATACGTTTTAGGAAATGTTTTTTCCAATACCATTTCGATTTTTCTCTTTTCTTTGAACAACGGATTTGATACATGGTCGCGCATTTCAAAATAATTCTCTACGGCTAAATCGGCAATAGCATCAGTATCTGGTTTTCGTATTTTTTGAAAGGTTTTAAAAATGGTTTCCCAATTGTCATCGTATTCATCTAACAAAGTATCAAAAACGGTTACATCTTCAAAAGAAGCATTCATTCCTTGACCGTAAAACGGTACTACGGCATGTGCTGCATCGCCCATTAACAAGGTTTTTCCTTGGTATTGCCAAGGCGAACATTTTACAGTTCCTAAAGCACCTGTTGGATTGTTCGCAAATTCTTTTGCAATATTCGGAATCAATTTTAAGGCATCTGGAAACTGTGTTTTAAAAAAATCTGTGATTTTTGCTTCGGAATCTAATTGCTTAAAGTTATAAACACCTTCTTCATGTCCTAAAAATAGGGTTACGGTAAAACTTCCGTCTAAATTTGGTAAAGCAATCAACATATAATCACCACGAGGCCAAATGTGTAAATAATCTTTACTTATTTGGTGATTTCCGTTTGCATCGGCAGGAATTTCTAATTCTTTATAACCGTGTGTAAGGTAATTTTGCGAATAACTAAACAAAAATTTATGTTCTAAATAGTAACTTTTTCTAAGGATAGAACCTGCACCATCTGTACCAAAAATGACATCAGCATTTTTTGTAAAAACTTCTTTGGTTTGATAATTTTTAAAAGTTGCCGTATTATTTTCGATATCTACAGCAGTACATTTACTATTAAAATGGATAGTCAGGTTATCGTATTTTTCGGCTTCGGTGAGTAAAATTCCGTTTAAATCGCCACGAGAAATAGAGTTGATAGATTCACCTTCTCTACCTGAATAATTTGAAGAAAAGGTATTTCCTTGAATGTCATGTATTAATCGTCCATACATCGGAATACAAATTTTGCGTGCTTTTTTTTCTACTCCTGCTAAACGCAATGCTTTAAAACCTCTATCAGATAAGGCTAAATTAATTGAACGACCTGCAGAAATATCGGTAGTTCGTAAATCTGGTCGACTTTCGTAAACTGTTACATTACAACCTCTTTGCGCTAGTCGTAAAGCGAGTAGCGACCCGCATAAACCTGCGCCAATGATTAGTATGTTTTCTTTTTTATTCATTAAATTATCTTTATCTGTTAGAAAGAAATTGAGAACTAGTTAAAACCTCTCGACTCCGCTCGAGGAGACACTTTATTGGTGCGTTTTCTTTCATTTTATTTAACAGACCTCACAGGTTTTAAAAACCTGTGAGGTCTTATTTAGAGTAATCCTTTTAAAATAGTTGTCATTCTATACACATCTTCAAAAGTATTGTACATTGGTACTGGTGCACAACGTATTACATTTGGCTCTCGCCAATCAGTAATAATATTATTTTCTGTTAGTTTAGTATGCAAACTTTTATCGGCATTTTTTACTTGTATTGATAATTGACAACCTCTTTCTTTAGGGTTACTTGGTGTGATGATTTTAATAGCATCAGAATCTATTTGATTCAATAAATACTCAAAATATCCTGTTAGTTTTTCTGATTTTTTACGCAATGCGTCCATTCCAATTTTTTCAAACATATCTAAAGATGCTTTTATGGCTGCCATAGATAAAATAGGTGGATTTGATAATTGCCAACCTTCGGCTCCTGCCATGACATCAAAAGGCATTCGCATATTAAAACGTGTTTTTTTATTGTGATTCCACCATCCAGAAAAACGTGGTAAATCTTTATTGTGCGCGTGTTTTTCGTGTACAAACAATCCGCCTAAACTTCCAGGGCCAGAATTTAAGTATTTATAGGTGCACCAAGCAGCAAAATCTACATTAGCATTGTGTAAATCTGGATTGATGTTTCCAACGCCATGTGCCAAATCAATCCCAACCATACAATTTTTTGAGTGTCCTATTGCTGCGATTCGCTTCAAATCTAAAAACTGACCTGTATAATAATTAACGCCTCCAATGAGTAATAAAGCGATCTCATCTCCTTGTTGTTCTACAATTTGTTCTAAATCTTCAATGCGTAATAGATCTTCACCTTTTCTAGGTTTCCATTCAATCAATCCTTCCGAAGGATCAAATCCATGAAATTTTAATTGAGATTCTACAGCATACCTATCCGAAGGAAAAGCATCACTTTCAATCACAATTTTATATTTGGTTTTGGTTGGTTGATAAAAAGACACCATCAACAAATGCAAATTAGTAGTTAACGTATTCATCACTACAACTTCGATTGGTTTTGCTCCAACAATTTTTGCCATTGAATTGGTTAAAAATTCATGGTAAGGTAACCACGGATTTTTGGCTTCAAAATGTCCTTCTACACCGTATTTTGCCCAATCATCTAGTTCTTGCTGTATATATTTTTGAGTAGATTTTGGTTGTAAGCCAAGTGAGTTTCCTGTAAAATACAACCAATCATTGCCGTTTTTATCTTTCGGAATGTGAAATTGTTCTCTTAAATATGACAACGTATCTTCTTTGTCTAATTGTTGTGCAAATTGCAATGTATTTTGATAAGTCTTCAATATTTTTATTTTGTAGTTGTACAAATTTACTGTTTTAATCTTAATATCTCAAGAAGACACCAAAAAACAGGTATAGATTCTACCCAAAAAGCACAATAATATTTTGATTGTTTCTCTTTGGCGTTTATGAGAAATAAAATCCCCAAAATACTTATCAAAAGAGTTGTTAGCAGTCGATTTGCATCAATAGTTTGCTTGAAAAATTCTAAAAGCACAAATGACAGCCCAAATAAAACACCTATTACTTTTGATTTTTTTACACCTATAGTTTGAGGTAGCGTATTTAATGAGTCTTTATCGATGTATAAGTCCCTTATGTCAAACGGAATTGTAATTAAAACTATGAAAATAAATCTTTGGAAGAATGTAATCCAAAAAGCTGAAGTAAATTCAATATTGTTTTGAATCAATGGAAATAGTACAGTTACTCCAGCAAAAGAAATGGCAATTAAAAATAGTTTTAAACCAGAAATACTTCTTAAAGATTTTTTGATAAAGGGCAAGGGCAAGCCGTAAAAAAGCGTGAAAACGGCAAAGGGTATTAACCATAAAATCGCTTTTATTTGAATGTTAATTAGCAATGGAACAATCAAAATAATACTTAATGAAACTAATATGTATAATGCAGTTTTTGAATATTCAAACCATTGTAAAAACCAACTTGTAATATCTTTTAAGCGATAAAATCGAATAAAATTATACGATATTATTGTAGAACAGAATACAAATAAAGGTGTTGTATTCTCAGTTATACCATAGGTGAGTAATGTTATTTTTGTTAAACAATAAGTACCTAAAGCAACATGAATATTACTAAATATATAAAATTGAAAAAACCGTTTTAAAAATTGCATTTAACAAATATAGTCAATTGAAATATATCAATAAAAGTTATTGTTTTTAATTAATTTATATCTACAAAAAAAGTATTTTTGTATAACTAAATTCACATAACAATGCAAACAGATTCTTTTGTTGTTAGACATCTTGGACCAAGAAAAAAAGATGTAGAACAAATGCTTAAAACTATTGGAGTTGACACTTTAGAACAACTAATAAATGAAACAATACCTGACGATATTCGACTTCAAGAGGCTTTAGATTTACCTAAAGCACTTAATGAAATTGAGTTTTCTCAACACATTAAAGAACTTGCTAATAAAAATAAAGTGTATAAATCTTTTATAGGTTTAGGTTATAATGCTGCAATTTTACCTGCAGTTATTCAACGTAATATCTTTGAAAATCCGAGTTGGTACACTTCATATACACCATATCAAGCAGAAATTTCTCAAGGACGATTAGAGGCGTTACTGAATTATCAAACTATGGTAAGTGATTTAACAGGACTGCCAATGGCAAATTCTTCATTATTGGATGAAGGAACTGCAGCTGCTGAAGCAATGATTATGTTATTTAATGCAAGAAGTAGAGCTCAAAAAAAATCTGGCGCAAATAAATTTTTCGTATCCGAAGAAGTATTGCCACAAACTATTTCCATTTTAAAAACACGATCAAATCCGCTCGGAATAGAATTAGTAGTTGGTAAACATGATAATTTTTCTTTTTCTGATGAAATTTATGGTGCAATCGTTCAATATCCTGCAAAAAACGGACAAGTATATGATTATACCGATTTTATTGAAAAAGCACATCAAAAGGATGCTAAAGTAGTAGTCGCAGCAGATTTGTTAAGTTTAACTATACTAAAATCACCATCTGAAATGGGTGCAGATGTTGCTGTTGGAACAACACAAAGATTTGGAATTCCATTAGGTTTTGGAGGTCCTCACGCTGCTTATTTTGCTACACACGAAACATATAAAAGGCAAATTCCTGGTAGAATTATTGGTGTTACTGTTGATGCCTCAGGAAAAAGGGCTTTACGAATGGCTTTGCAGACAAGAGAACAACATATCAAACGTGAAAAAGCAACATCAAACATCTGTACGGCACAAGTCTTGTTAGCTGTTATGGCTGGAATGTATGCTGTTTACCATGGTCCAAAAGGATTAAAATACATTGCTAAAAAAACACATTCGCTTACAATTACTTTAAATGAAGGGATTGAAAAACTTGGTTTAACACAAAATAACAATGTGTTTTTTGATACGTTAAGTGTTAAAGTAACAAATGCAACAAAAGTAAATTATATTGCACAGCGAAATGAAATAAATTTTTTAATGATTGATGATGAAACTATCGGAATATCATTAAACGAAACAACTACTATTGACGATGTAAATGCCATTTTAGTAGTATTGGCAGAGGCGGAAAACAAAGAAATAGTAACTGTTGAACACTGTTCAATTTGTGAAAAAACCCCAACTAATTTAGTAAGGAATACAGATTTTTTAACTCATAAAGTATTTAATTCGTATCATTCAGAAACAGAAATGATGCGCTATATTAAAAGGCTAGAACGTAAGGATATCTCTTTAACAGATTCTATGATTTCATTAGGATCGTGTACTATGAAGTTAAATGCTGCTTCAGAAATGCTTCCTTTAAGTTATGGCTCTTGGAATAATATTCATCCTTTCGTTCC
>CAMZLV010000079.1 GCA_947311835.1 uncultured Lutibacter sp.
GACTGAAATTTTAAAACCCCGATTTTTAAGGATTACCGTCCTTTTTGGGGTTTTATTCGTCTAATATACAACTTATTTTGCTGATATACAAATGGTTATGTAGTTGTGAAAGCGCCAAAATAAAAAATAGAATAAATTACGTTTTTATTAAACGCTAATATACAAAAGATATTTCTTTTAAATTATATTCTATAACGGTTTCATTCTCCATTTTTACACGAAGTATTCCTTGTTGAGACACACCAATTATTATTCCCATAAAAACGGTTCCTGAATCATCTTTAAACATTGCTGGTTTATTAATTTTATATAACTGTTGTAGATATAAATCATCAATAATATTGAATTTTTGAGTATTTAATAATGCTACATATTTTTTTATTGATACAATTAAGTTCTCTAATAATTTATCTAAATCATACTTTTTAGCTGTAAGTAATTTTAAAGAAGTCGCATTTGGTAAATTATTAAATACTTGTTGATTAACATTCAACCCAATTCCAACTACAGATTGATATATATTTGCCTTTTTGACGGAATTTTCAATCAAAATTCCACAGATTTTTTTGTTTTCTGCCATAATGTCGTTTGGCCATTTGATGTAAATAGGAGACGAAATTAAAGAAGATAATACATCATAAACAGCTAGTGAAATAACTTTACTAATACTAAATTGATTATGAATTTGAAAATCATCAAACTTAATCAACACGCTGAACAATAGATTTTTACCTTTATCAGATTGCCATGTAGCATTCATTTGACCTCTTCCATTTGTTTGCTCAGAAGCGATAACAACTGTAAAATTTTCTACATCATCATTCGCAATCATCTCTTTTAAAAATGTATTTGTAGAGTTGATGGCATCAAGTTTGACTATCTTCATATTAAATAATATTTTACATTCGTTATTTTTATGAGGTATTAACCTAAAAAAACAATAACTTTGTAGCAAAATTAAACATTTTTTAATGACAAAGAAAAATACGAACGCAGATCAACTCATAACAGAAATTATAAAAGGCATTGAAGAAGTAAAAGGTGCTGACATACAACTTTTTGACCTAAGAGAAATAGAAAATTCAGTAACCGAATATTTTATTATATGCACAGGAAATTCAAACACTCAAGTAAGTGCAATTTCTGGTTCTATCCAAAAAACAGTGAGCAAAGAACTCAAAGATAAGCCTTGGCATATTGAAGGCGAAGCAAATGCAGAATGGATTTTAATGGATTATGTGAATGTTGTAGTTCATGTTTTTCAAAAACAGACAAGGGAGTTTTATGACATTGAAAGCCTTTGGGGAGATGCAAAAATCACAGTGATTTCTGCTTAAAAAATTAATTTACACTATCAATTTATTATAGATGAGTAACAACAATACAAACAAAAAAGACAAAAAAAATCAGAATAAACTTCAAAAAGTTAATTACAATTGGATGTATCTAATTCCTGTTATGGGAATGCTACTGTACATTATGTTTAGCGGAAGTAACAACCCAAATGACAAGGTTAGTTTTTCTAAGTTCAAAACATATCTTTCAAATAATGATGTTGAAGAAATTGTTATTGTAAAAAATATTGGCGTTGCAGAAGTTTATTTAAAAAAAGAAGCCCTTAAAAAGGAAGAGTATAAAAAATACATTCCTAAAAAAAGCTTTTTGCCAATTACCAAAGTTCCAAATTTTAAAGTAACTTATGGTGATATTCAAAATTTTGAAAACTACCTAACTACTATAAAAAAAGAAAAAAACCTAGATTTTATACATGACAATAAGTTAATTGACAGTACGTTAGGAGATGTACTAATTAATCTTCTACCTTTTATTTTACTTATCGGAATTTGGTTTTTTGTTATGCGCCGTATGTCTGGAGGAAATGCTGGTGCTGGAGGTCCTGGACAAATATTCAGCATTGGAAAATCAAAAGCAAAGTTATTTGATAAAGATAAAAAAGTAAAAACAAGTTTTAAAGATGTTGCAGGACTTGAGGGAGCAAAAGAAGAAGTACAAGAAATTGTAGATTTCTTAAAAAACCCAAAAAAATATACTGCTCTTGGAGGTAAAATTCCAAAAGGAGCACTTTTAGTAGGTCCTCCAGGAACAGGTAAGACCTTACTAGCGAAAGCCGTTGCAGGAGAAGCAGATGTTCCTTTTTTCTCTTTATCAGGTTCTGATTTTGTAGAGATGTTTGTAGGAGTTGGTGCTTCACGAGTGCGTGATTTATTTAAACAAGCGCAACAAAAATCTCCATCAATCATTTTTATTGATGAAATTGATGCAATTGGAAGGGCTCGTGGAAAAAGTAATATGACAGGAGGAAATGACGAAAGAGAAAACACATTAAACCAACTATTAACCGAAATGGATGGCTTTGGTACAGACACCAACGTAATTGTATTAGCAGCTACCAACAGAGCAGATGTGCTTGATAAAGCATTAATGCGAGCAGGAAGGTTTGATCGTCAAATTTTTGTTGATTTACCTGATTTAAACGAACGTAAAGAAATATTTGAAGTTCATATAAAACCTTTAAAATTAGACAAAGACGTTGACCTTGAATTTTTATCAAAACAAACTCCAGGTTTTTCAGGTGCTGACATTGCCAACCTTTGTAATGAAGCAGCATTAATTGCCGCAAGAAAAGATAAAAAAGCCGTGCATCATCAAGATTTTTTAGATGCTACAGATAGAATTGTTGGTGGTTTAGAAAAGAAAAATAAACTTATTACTGTTAAAGAAAAAACAACTGTTGCATATCATGAAGCAGGACATGCAACAGTTAGTTGGATGCTTGAACATGCAGCGCCGTTAGTAAAGGTAACCATAGTACCTAGAGGTCAATCATTAGGTGCTGCTTGGTATTTACCAGAAGAAAGAATGCTTGTAGAAAAACAACAAATGTTTGATGAAATGTGTGCTACTCTTGGAGGTAGAGCCGCAGAAAAAGTAATGTTTGATGTAATTACCACAGGCGCATTAAGTGACCTAGAAAAAGTAACCAAACAAGCAAAAGCAATGGTTACTGTATATGGTTTGAGTGACAAAATAGGGAACTTAAGTTACTATGATTCTTCAGGTCAAGAATATGGTTTTACAAAACCGTACAGTGAAAAAACAGCTCAAATAATTGATGAAGAAATTTCATTATTAATTGAAACACAATATAAAAGAGCTCTAGAAGTAATTACAGAAAATAAAGATAAACTGATAGAGTTAGCAGAATTATTACTCGAAAAAGAAGTTATTTTTGGTGACGATTTAATAAAAATATTTGGTGAAAGACCTTTTGTTAAATCTCCTATAGCAATTAGTAATTCAAAGAAAGAAGAGAACAAAATAGCAGCAGCAGAAAAAATAAAAAAAACAGTTAGTAATTCAGAAAAAAAAGAATAAATTCACAAAAATATTTTGAGAAACCTTTCTAATCATTAAAATGAATTTTTTTAAAAAGTTATTCGTTAGTTCAGATAAAACAAAAGACGAAGAAATAAAGAGTCAACCTGTTTCTTTGTCTATAGATGATGCTTTTGTACATAATTTTATAAAATTTGGAGGTAAATTTTTATACTGTACTAAAAAAGAAGATATTACCAATAATATTTTAAATATACTTGAAGAAAACGATTGGAATATCATTACATACACAAATGAAAATTTATCTCAGTTTATTGCTTCAACTGGTATTAAAATAACAAATGATATTCATTCAAAAAATCCGTTTTTTACTACTTGCGAACAATTAATTGCAGAAAACGGTAGTGTTTTATTCACCTCTAAACAAATAGAAGATAAACGATTATCAACACTTACTAACGACTTTATTGTATTTGCAACTACAAGCCAAATTGTAAAAAATATGGGAGATAGTTTAACCGCAATAAAATCGAAATACAAAAATAACTTACCAACTAATATCAGTTCTATAAAAAATTATGACCCAACAAAAGTTGATGATAATTTTCTAAGTTATGGTAGTTGTAATTCAAAAAACCTATATTTGTTATTATTAGAAGATTTATAATAAATGAACAACTTCACCAAACGTATTTTATCAGGAATCGCATATGTATCAATACTCATAATTTGTATACTTTATAGCAAAATCAGTTTTTTAGTACTGTTTTTTATTATTATGATGTTTTGCTTATATGAATTTACCAAAATGATTCAATTGAAAAGTGTTTTTCCGTATTTGATTGCACCTTTAGGTTATGTTTTCGGAAATATTTTAAATGTAGAAGACGTACCTTCTAAAATAATATTTGAATATGTTGGCGTTGCATTATTTCTAACCATTTTCACTTCTTTTGCTTGGATTTTATTAGCCAAAAAAGAAGAAATAGTCAGTCATCTTGGTAAAATATTTTTATCGTTTATTTATATCGTTGTTCCATTTGTATTAATGGCTCAAATTCCATTTTTAAATAACGATTTCAAATATGCAAGTACTGTGATTTTAGGTGTTTTTATCCTCATTTGGAGTAGCGACACATTTGCTTATTTAATTGGAAAGAATTTTGGAAAAAGAAAATTGTTAGAAAGAATTTCACCAAACAAAACTGTAGAAGGTTTTATTGGAGGTATGACAGCATGTGTACTGTCAAGTTATATAATTGCTCAATATTTTACGGTACTTACAGTAACTCAATGGATTGTTATTGCATTTTTAGTTAGTATTTTTGGTGTTTTGGGCGATTTAATAGAATCAATGTTTAAACGACAAGGAGGATTAAAAGACAGTAGTAATTTAATTCCAGGACATGGCGGTTTCTTAGATCGGTTTGATAGTGTTATATTTGCCGCACCATTTATTTTTATTTATCTCCAAATTTTTTAAAAATGTTTCACAAAGAAGGTTATAAAATCATATTAATTTCAACCATTATACTGCTAGTTGCTATATTCACTATCGATTCTTTTGTTGAAATAGATTGGTTAAGAATAGGAATTTCTTCAATTTTTATCATATTTTACATTTTAATATTACAGTTTTTTAGAAATCCGAAAAGAAATACAACAATCAATAAAAATCAAGTACTATCTCCTGTAGATGGCAAAGTAGTAGTTATAGAAGAAGTTTTTGAAACAGAATTTTTTAAAGATAAACGTATTCAAGTATCCGTTTTTATGTCTCCTTTGAATGTACATGTTACGCGCTATCCTATTAGTGGCGAAATTGTTTATAGCAAATATCATCCAGGAAAATATTTAGTCGCTTGGCATCCAAAGGCTTCAACAGAAAACGAACGCACAACCATTGTGGTTAAAAATAATAGTTTTGATGATATCTTGTATCGTCAAATTGCAGGTGCTGTTGCAAAACGAATTGTAAACTACGCGAAAGTTTCAAATGAAGTGATTCAAGGTGCTGATGCAGGATTTATAAAATTTGGTTCTAGAGTTGATATCTTTTTACCACTCGGAACAAAAATAAATGTTAGCTTGAATCAAAAAGTAAAAGGAGGCGAACATGTTATTGCATCAATTTAATACTTTTTATTGAATGAAGAAAGACTTAGATATAAAATTCAAAAAAGCATATAAAATTGCATCTGAAACAACAATAAAATTACCTCCTGATATTATGTTGCAATTTTATGCTTATTATAAACAAGCAACCAAAGGTAACGATTATGCACAATCAAATAATGACAGTGAATTAAGAGATGCTTTTAAATTAAACGCTTGGATTCAATTAAGTCATTTAAACGAAGATGATGCAAAAAAACACTATATCGAATTAGTAAATAAATTTCTAATAAATAAAAATTAAATAGTATGAACACAAAATCAATTTTAGTTTCTTTTATATTATTTTTTAGTTTAACTATGATTTCTTGTAAATCTGACACTAAAAATAAATCAAATGATGTAAAAGAAAAAACGTACACCATCGAACCTTTAACAACAAAAATAGGCTGGACTGCTTATAAAACGACTTCCAAAATTCCTGTAAAAGGTGAGTTTACAAAAATTAATGTAACTCCTAAAAGTGCTTCAACGGCTAAAGAAGCACTTAATAATATGGAATTTTCTATTCCTGTAAGTAGTCTTTTCAGCAATAACGATGCTAGAGATATTAAATTAAAACAATTATTTTTTGGTGTAATGGACGCTACTGAATTATTATCAGGAACCATCCATTTAACATCTGAATCAGAAGGTAATGTTGACCTTAAAATGAATGGAATAACAAAATCATTTCCTATAAATTATACAATTAGTGGTCAAATGGTGACAATGACAGGAAAACTAAATTTAGGAAATTGGAATGCTCAAAAAGCTATTGAATCTTTAAATGTAGCCTGTAGCGAACTTCATAAAGGCGAAGATGGTATAAGTAAAACTTGGAATGAAGTTCAAATTGATGTTGCAACCTATCTTAAAATCAATTAGTTTTTACCGAATATTATAACCAAAAAAAACGCTCAATTGAGCGTTTTTTTTATGCGTTTTAATAATCTAAACTAGATAAATAAGTCAGTTTAAACTTGAGTAAATCTAACTTACTTTTATGTGTTTCTATATTTTTAACCACATTTTTCAATAACGGACTATCAGACTTCGTATTTGCAAAGAAACTCATATTGTTTTCTAATTGCTGTACCTCTCTTGTTGTTTCGTCAATTTTCTTTCTTAAGTACAACTGTTCGTTATCCAACTTTCTCAAATTATTTTGAGCCAGTAACGACTCTACATAATTCTCAAATTTAATCATTTCCTTTTGCTTGTAATCTACTGCTAAACTTGAGAATATCTTATCAATAACTTTTGAGAATTTAGCCTCAATATGACGCATACTATACGGCACTCTACCTAAAGAACGCCATTCTTTAATATGGTTTTTTACTGCATCTAAACTAAATTCTTCATTAGATTCTACTTTAGTTCTTAATGATTCTAACAATGTTTTTTTCTTTTCAAAAATTTCTTGTTCTTCTTCAGTCCCTTTATTTTGATAAGTATGATATCTGTCAAAATAATGATTACAAGCACTTTTAAATTGACCCCAAATTTTGTCAGAATATTTTCTTGGCACATGTCCGATTTTTTTCCAATCAGACTGTATTTTTTTCATAACTACAGTAGTCATTTCCCAATCATCACTGTCTTTTAAAGATTCTGCTTGCTCTATAAGTTTTAACTTTTTGTTTAAATTATCTTGCTGTTCACTTTTTACATCCTTATAAAAAGAATTTTTTTGATGATTAAAAGCACGTGTTACTTCCTTAAATTTAGTCCAAATTTTTTCACTCTCAGATCTCGGCACGTTTCCTACTTTGAAAAATTGCTCTCTTAAGTTTTCTATTTCTTTGATGCTCTTTTGCCAATCGCTATGCTTTACATTTTTTGATGTATCAATTTTCGCAATCTGATCTATTATTTCTAATTTTTTTATAACGTTTTCTTCGTGTTTTTCTTTTAATTTTCTAAAATTCTGATGTCTTCTATCGTGTATTGTTTTTGTTGCAGCACTAAATTTATTCCAAATTTCTTCTCTATATTCTCTACCTACAGGTCCAATATCTTCTTTCCATTGCTTATGCAAACCTTGCAATTGTTTAAATGCATAATTAACATCTTCATGTTGTGCTAATTCTTCAGCCCTTACTACTAATTTTTGTTTCGCTTCTAAATTATGTTTAAAATCTAACTCTCTAAAATCATTACTCATATGAAGCAAATCATAAAAACGCTCTACATGATGATGAAATGTTCTCCAAGTATCGTTGTATTTTTCTCGCGCTACAGGTCCAATATTCTTCCAACGTGCTTGTATATCACGAAACCTATTATACATCGTTTTGGTGTCAGCATTTTCAATTAAATCTTTTAACTGATCTATTACAACCAATCTTAATTCAAGATTATCCTTTAATTCCGACTCTAGCTTTTTATAATATTTAGTACGTTTATCTCTAAACGACTTAATCAATTCGTTAAATTTATTTTTAAACGGATTGGAATAACTAAAGTCTATACTCTCTCCTCCTTCTTCTAAAAATGCTGCTTTTTTCTCTGCTAATAGTTTTGAAAACTGTGTATCAAAAGAATCTTTTATAGCATTTACATGGTTATTGATTTTTTGAACAGGTTGTTCTTGCATCAATTTATGAAAACTATCGACCAATTGCTCAAGATTCATCGATGCGTAATTTGGCATTACATCTTCTTTAACTTCCTCTTCTTTTTCAGATGATTCGGCTATTTCTTGATCAATTTCATCAACTACTTCTGCCTCTGTTTTTTCAATATTTTTTTCTAGATTTTCTGAATTAGAGATCTCATTTAAATCTGTTGCTTTCAATTCTTCATTTTGCTCTTGAAGATTCTCATTTTTAGTGTCTAACATATTAATAATGTTTAAGGGTCGGTTAAATTGGTTTAGTTTTATAACTTATTCAAAGCCTAAATAAATAGGCGCAAATAATATTATATAGATACAAAAATAACTAAAAAGTTGCGTAGTTCTGTATATATTTTAAGAATTCCATATTTCCCAAGATTTTTCTGCTTGCAATTCAAGCATTTCTAATCCGTTTTTGATTATTGCTCCTTGCCTTTTTCCTCTTTTAAGAAATTCAGTTTCAGATGGATTGTAAATTAAATCGTATAAAAAATGTGATGCTGTTAAAAACTCATATGGTATTTCTGGACAATTTTCTACATTAGGATGTGTACCCAAAGGTGTGCAATTAATAATCAACTGATGTTTTTTGATAACTTCACTCGTTAAATCATTATATGAAATTTGATTATCAGTTGGATTTCTTGAAACGAATATAAAGTCAATATTCAATTTCCCTAACACATAAGCAACAGCTTTTGAGGCGCCTCCTGTACCAAGAATCAACGCATTTTTATGATTTTTATTCAATAACGGTTGCAACGAGTTTTCAAATCCGTAAGCATCAGTATTATATCCTACAAGTTCATTTTCTTGAGTTATCTTAATGGTATTTACAGCTCCTATGGTTTCAGCAACCTCATCAATTTCATGTAAATATCGCATAATTGATTGCTTATAAGGTATCGTAACGTTAAATCCACCAAATTCTTCTTCTTTATGATATGTTATAAATGGAAATTCTGATATTTCTGGCAAATCATAATTGCGATATGTATAGTTTGTTAATTTAAGGGCTTTAAATTTTTCGAGAAAATATCCTCTAGAAAAAGAATACGAAATATTCTTACCAATCAAACCAAACTTTTTTTTGTCGTTCATTTTATATATTGTTTTTTCTTTTTGAATAGTTGTCTAAAAATAATAGCAATGCAATTCCTAAGAGTATAAAAACAATGGCTGTCCAAGTTTCTAAAGAATTAAAATTCGGAATATATCTTTGGTAATTCTTTATGATTTTACTTCCTTTAATATCATACAAAATTGAACCGTTTTCGGTTTTATAAATGGCTTTTTTCCAAGGCCAAACAATACCAAGTGATCCTGTAATAAATCCAATAATAACTGCAGTTACTATATCGTGCCAACGCTTTAACACATAACCTAAAATATGTGAAATAGACACCAATCCAAAAGTAGAACCAGCAGTAAAAGTGGCTACTATTTTTAGATATCGCATTCTTACAGCGTCATTAAAAAAAGAAAAATCTCCTGAAAAAATATCTATTAATGTTTTGTAAAGCATCGTTACCGAATCTACTAGTAACAATACATAATTTCCTAATAAAATTAATATAAACGAACCTGAAAGTCCTGGCAATGTCATTCCTGAAACGCCAATCATTCCACAGAAAAACACAAACCAAAGATTGTCATTTTCTTTTGCTGGACTCATTAAACTTATTGAAATTCCTATTGCAACACCTATTATCGTTGCGATTCCATTGTTTTTTGTCCATTTAAAATCTTTTCCTATGTAATAAATAGAGCCCAAAATCATTCCAAAAAAAGCACTCCAAACATACAGTTCGTAATTTTTTATAAAATAATCTAGTAGTATCGAAACGCTAAAAAAACTAAACATACTTCCACCCATCACTGCGAGTAAAAATTGTCCGTTTACATATTGATATAATGATTTAAAGCGTCCGCTTAAAAGTAATTTTAAGGCTTTTCCGTTTATTTTTTGAAATGAGTAAATTAATTCTTCATAAAAATTGAGCACAAAAGCAACTGTTCCACCTGATACGCCTGGAACTTTGTTTGCTGCGCCCATTGAGAGCCCTTTTAAAAACAGCCATAATTTATCAGTAAAATTACGCTCTTTACTCATTTTTTACTGCTAATTTTTCTAAAATAATTATTGTCATAAAACCTACAATAGCCAAACCTATTGCGTATATCAATAGTGCATCTCCATCAAAAGAAAATGGCGAAATACTTTGTTCATTAAACGGCACTTTAATTCCATGTGAGTTTGTTCGCCAAGTCAAGGTTTCTTTCCAAGGCCAAATTTTATTTAATGAGCCTAAAACAAATCCTGTTAAAACCGCCAAAGTCAAATTTTTATAATGCGCAAATAGCCATTTTAGCACTTTAGAAAACGTTAATAACCCAACAATTGCTCCTGCTCCCAAAATTGCAATTAACTTAAAATCTTTGTTATGAATTGCATCTAAAACTGGCTTGTAAGCGCCTAATAGAACTAATATAAATGAACCCGAAATTCCTGGTAAAATCATTGCGCATATTGCTAATGCACCTGCTAAAAACAAAAATAATGGCGATGTTGATTCAGATATCAAAGGGTTTAGAGTCGTAATCCAATACGCAATTAAAGTGCCAAAAATCAATAAAATAATGGTTGTAATATTCCATTTTGTGATTTGCTTTCCAATAAATAAAATACTCGCAAGTACTAATCCGAAGAAAAAAGACCACACTAAAATGGGTTTATTTTCAAGCAACCATGAAATAATTTTAGCAAGAGAAGCTACACTTATTGCGATACCGAATAATAGTGAAATTAAAAAATTTCCATTTATTTGTTTCCAAAACACTTTAATACCTTGACTTTTTAGTAATTTTAATGAGGCAAAATTTACTGCAGCGATTGAGCCCAACAATTCTTCATAAATTCCTGATATAAAAGCAATTGTGCCTCCTGAAACTCCTGGAACTACATCTGCTGCTCCCATTGCCAAGCCTTTTAAGGTAATAATTAAATAATCTTGTAACTTTCTGTTTTGCATTTGATAGTTGTTTAAGCACAAATGTACAGATTCTTTGTGAAGAAAACACACTGAAACGGTTGGTAAAAATTTATTTTTTAAATTTGGAAATGATTGTATTTACAGCATCCAATTTAAAAACTGAGGGAAAAATCTCTTTAAAAACTTGGTAATAATCAAAATCTGTATGAAGTCCTTTTTTCAGAAACTCTTCTCCTTTTATATTATTCCCTAAAATAAAGAAAAGGCATCCTAATCTATATTCTACTTCGGCATGATTTGGAAACATTCTCAATGCTTTTAGCATTAAATCAAATGAATCTTGAAATTCGCCAATAAAATTGAGCACATCAGATAGACCTATATAAATATCAAGTTTATTATCATTATAATCTAAGCATTTATAAAACCCAATCGTTGCTTCTTCAAATAAATTTAATTTCAAATTTATTTCAGAAAACATACGCCAATATAAGGTGTTGGTTTCGTCAATAGCTATTGCTTTGTTGATATAGTAAAGTGCTTTTTGATGATTTTTTTCATCAAAGTACAATTTAGTTAATGCGAGCCATCCTTTGTCTAATAACGGATCTTCTTTGACTGTTTTTTTGTAATATTTTAGTGCTAAATCTTTTTTATTTAAATTTTCATAACACGTTCCTATTCTATAATATGCGTAAGCCGTTGGATCTTCTAATTCTGTAGTAATAAGATAACTTTCGATAGCATCTTCATACATTTTTAATTTTTCGTGTATTTTTGCCTTTTCAAGGTAAGCACCAACAAAATATTCATCAATAATTACCGCATAATCAAAAGCACGAAGAGCATCTTTATATTGTTTTAACACAAAATATTGACGTCCTAACTGATGCCAAGCCACTTCAGAGTACGGGTCTTTATCTATAAAATCATTAAGATAAGTAATCGCTTCTTTATGTTGATTTTGCATATCGAAACAATAAATGACATTGTATAATGATGAGTAATCTTCAAAATCAACTTCTAAGCATTTCGCAAAATTTAATCGTGCATTGTCAAAATTATCTAAATATAAATACTCCATTCCAATCATTGCAAGAATATCTGCTTGATTATCGGCATATTTTAAGGCAATGTTTAACGTATTTATCGCTTGTTGATGCTTATCTTTTTTTGATAAAACACATGCTTTTTGAACGTAAATCTCCTCATTATTTGGCTCAATAAGATGTAATTCATCCAAAATTTTAGAGGCTTGCTCTAATTTGTTTTCGAAAATAAGTGATTCTGCAAATAATAATCTCAAATTTATTGATGTAGGATGTTGCGCTAACCCTAACTTAATTGCCTTATTTGCTAGTGTTTGCCTTCCTGAATCTAAATAACAATGAATGATATCTTCAAACTCTGAAGAGTCAAAAAAATATACACTGTTCGTTTTGAGCATCGACTCAAATTTTGAAAGTGACAACCTGTTATTTTTATTGAAATTTTGGTGCATAAACCTTTTTCTTATAATTTTAAAAGTAGTACAAGAAGGGTATTGATTTTGTAAAAAAATGGATTTGTTTTTAACAATTTAATTAACAATCTGTATCTTTGCATTACAAATAGCGGTTGTAACACATTGTATGAGTAACAAATTATTACTTAATTCTTCGGAAATACACATTATACTTCATCGATTAGCTTGTCAGCTTATCGAAAATCACAGCGATTTTTCTAACACAGTTCTTGTTGGCTTACAGCCTCGTGGAGTATTCCTTTCCAATAGGTTAAGTAAATTACTAAAAGAACATTACAATATTAAAAACGTTAAATCTGGAGATTTAGACATTACTTTTTATCGTGATGACTTTAGAAGAAGAGACGAACCACTTGAAGCCAATAAAACGGACATCAATTTTATTATTGAAGATAAAAATGTTGTGTTTATTGATGATGTACTCTATTCTGGACGAAGTATTAGAGCTGCTCTATCAGCTATTCAATCCTTTGGAAGACCTAAAAAAATTGAACTATTGGTACTTATTGATCGAAGATTTAGTAGACATTTACCAATTCAACCAAATTATAAAGGTCGTCAAATTGACGTAATCAATAACGAAAAAGTTATTGTAAAATGGACTGAAAACGATAATGAAGATGCTATTTATTTAATAAAAAAGGAGTAAGATGAGTCAGTTAAGTGTACAGCATTTACTAGGAATAAAATACCTAACAAAAAATGACATTGAATTAATATTTCAAACTGCCGATCATTTTAAAGAAGTAATCAACAGACCAATAAAAAAAGTACCTTCGCTTAGAGATATTACTATTGCTAATTTATTTTTTGAAAATAGCACACGAACAAAACTATCATTTGAATTGGCTGAAAAAAGATTATCTGCTGATATTATTAACTTTTCAGCAAGTCAATCATCAGTAAAAAAAGGAGAAACACTAATTGATACTGTTAATAATATTTTATCAATGAAGGTTGACATTGTTGTAATGCGTCATCCTAGTGTTGGCGCGGGAGTTTTTTTATCACAACATGTTGATGCTAAGATTATTAATGCAGGAGACGGAACGCACGAACACCCAACACAAGCCTTGCTTGATTCCTATTCTATCAGAGAAAAATTAGGAACTGTAAAAGGAAAAAAAGTAGTGATTATTGGCGATATTTTACATTCACGTGTAGCGCTTTCAAATATATTTGCGTTAAAACTACAAGGTGCTGAAGTAAAGGTTTGCGGACCAACTACTTTAATTCCAAAACACATTAAAAGTTTAGGCGTAGAAGTTGAAACGAATTTAAAGAAAGCGTTAGAATGGTGTGATGTTGCCAATGTACTTCGTGTACAGCACGAACGAATGGATGTCAGTTATTTTCCATCAACTAGAGAATACACACAATTATTTGGTATTAACAAAGAACTTTTAGATTCGCTTGAAAAGAAAATTGTAATAATGCATCCAGGACCAATAAATAGAGGTGTTGAAATCACAAGTGACGTTGCAGATGCTGACCAATCAATTATATTAAATCAAGTGGAAAATGGCGTAGCTATAAGAATGTCCGTAATTTATTTATTGGCGCAACAAATAAAACATTAATAATGCAAGTAGAAACACTAGAAAAATACATTTTAATTACACCTACAGAAAAATCAATAAAAGAATTTTACGATAAATTCTCTGCTGATTTTGATGCGTATTATAAAGAAACTCACTTAATTATAGATTTTTCTGACAAAAAAAACATTAATTTAGAAGAAATTTTATTATTTTTGCATTTTACTAACGTAAAACGTGAAAATGGCACGTCATTTGCTATAGTAGTTACAGGAATTGATATTGACGCGATATCTGAAGATATAAATATTGTTCCTACGCTAATTGAAGCGATTGACACATTAGAAATGGAAGCAATCGAACGCGATTTGATGAATTTTTAAAAGAAATGATTATTGATGAAAAAATTACTTTTAATACTACTTTTAACAACTTGTACGTATTCATTTGCGCAGCAAAATGACAACAAAAACAATGCAGTCAAAACGATTGAAAAGGTAACTGCATCTCCAAATCCTTTTTCTACCTATACGCGAATTACATTTTACGATAACAAAGCACAAAAAGTACAGTTTTCTGTAAAAAATTTACTTGGGAAAACCGTTTATACAAATACATTTTCATCTGAAATAGGAACTAATACCATTCCTTTTTACAAAGATGATTTGGTGTCAGGAGTATACTTATACACCATACAAACTGAAACAGAAACGGTATCTAAACGATTTGTTATTAGATGAGTGCAAAGCTTACAATTTTAGGATGCCATAGCGCAACACCTAGAACTTCAGCACATCCAACAGCACAAC
>CAMZLV010000080.1 GCA_947311835.1 uncultured Lutibacter sp.
AATATATTTTTCAGAATTTTTATCTTTTAGTATATATATACTTGAAGTATTAGGTCCTGCGTAACTCGCTTCAAAAACAGAAAAATCCTGAATTCCATCAAAATTATAATCATCTACACTTACACTATCTATCCCGAATAATTGACAATCTAATTTAATTGTTTGTATTAATTTATCTGATTTTTTTTCATATATTTTTACTCCTATTATTCTTGCGTAAAAATCTCCTTTATCTTTTGCAATAATTGTTTTGAAATAATGATTTTCAGTAGACTTTGATTGAATTAACTCCTTATTTTTCCATTCTACATTTTCTCCGTAATTTATATCAAAATCTTTATTAAGGGTTATTTTATAAATTTTAGTTTTGTCTTTATTCATCCATTTTCCAATTATAAAATCATCACTTTGTTTAAAATCAGAAAAATTTAATGTTGCAGAAATATCGCCTGAATTATTATATTCAAAAAGCACTAAATTTTCATTACTGAGTTTTCCGTTAATTATTATTGGCGTATCAAATTTATCATAAACATAATACGCTCTTACATCTCCATCTCCATAATTATAGGTTACCAAGGTTATTGGAGATTTACCTAAATAACCTGAATAACTTGTTTGACATATTCCAAATATTGAATACAGTATTGCAATTAAAAAAATAGTTATTTTCATTTTCTATCTAAATTAAAGTGAATAATTTTAAAACAAATCATTCAATACTTTTGCCAAGCGAATTCCACCTTTTTGCAGTTGATAACGAACAACATTAAGGTATTTATACGAATATTTATAGCGCAAATTTTCACCTTGTTCTGCACTTTTATACACTTCTCGCGATAATTGATGTACTTCATTTACCCAATCTATTGTAGTTCCTTCTTGTAATTTTTTAATCTCATCTTTAGTCAATACGTCAGCATTTGCCGCCAATTCTTGATAACTCATGTCGTATCTATCTAACATTTTATAGTCCCAAACAGCGTGCATATTCGTGTCTTGATAATGCCATTGTACTTTAAAATCATTTCCTCCTCTATCTTCAGCAAGACCAACATGCATTGGCTGATGCAAATCGCCAATAAGGTGAATCAACATCTTTAAATAAAAAGCCTTATCATCATCAGATGAATTCTTGTCTTTTATTATTTTCTTACAATACTCGATTCCTGTCACTAAATCTCCCTTCGGATTTGATTTTGAAGCATCATAATCTTCATCTAAAGGCATATTTACATAATGCCAAGTATAAAATTTATTATATCGCTTATCTGATTTTATCTCATCTCCATATGTTGACAAAAAAGCCAATGATTTTTTCTTTAATAGTTTTTTTAACTTCCGTTTTGTTTTGGGTTTCAAATGTGTTTCTGCTATAGTCCCAACAACTCTATGACCTGTTGGACCCCAAGTTTTCTCAGCCTTTACTTGATATGACATTACAAGTAGAACAATCATTAAATAACTAATTTTTATCTTCATTTTATAAATTTAATTTTCGCTAAGTTATAAATATTTTTGATAAAATAGTTGGAAATTACAAATATTATATTATATCTTTGTGATATCATTTTAATATCATACTAAATCAAACACATCATGACAGAAGAAAAAATCATTAAAGCAACGAATGGGTATTTAATAGCAGTAGTACTATTTATTTTTGCAATTGCAATTGTTTACGGATTTACACTCAAAAATCCTATGGTTATTATTCCACTTGCACTACTTATTATTTTTGCACTTCCCGGATTTTTTTAGTAAACCCAAACACCTCAAAAGTGCTGTTGCTTTTCGGAAAATATATTGGAACGATTAAAGACAATGGCTTGTATTGGGCAAATCCCTTATATAAAAAGCGTTCAATTTCGCTTAGAGCAAGTAATTTTGATAGCGAACGCGTTAAGGTAAATGACAAATTAGGAAATCCAATAATGATTAGCACTATATTGGTTTGGAAGGTAAGCAACACTTTTAAAGCTGCTTTTGATGTTGATAATTATGAAAATTTTGTGCGTGTTCAATCTGATGCAGCAGTACGAAAATTGGCAAGTTTATATCCTTATGATAATTTTAATGACGAAGGTATTGAAGAAGATATTACCTTAAGAGCAAGTGTAAATGAAGTGAGTGAAGCCTTAGAAAAAGAACTTTCTGAACGCCTTTCAATGGCAGGAATAGAAGTGCTTGAAGCACGTATTGGATATTTAGCCTATGCGCAAGAAATTGCAAATGCAATGCTTAAACGCCAACAAGCAACTGCAATTGTTGCTGCAAGACACAAAATAGTTGAAGGCGCTGTTAGTATGGTAGAAATGGCATTAGAAGAGCTGAACAAAAAAGAAATTGTAGAACTTGATGAAGAACGAAAAGCAGCAATGGTAAGTAATTTAATGGTTATTTTATGTTCTGACAAAGAGGTTGCGCCTGTTTTAAATACCGGAACTTTAAACCATTAAAAATTAACATTTATGATTTGGTTACTATTCGCATTAATTACAACAGTTATAAAAATTATCTTTTGATAATTGATAAAACAATATTTTGAAACTATCTTGCAATAAATAATATTTAAAGATGAAAGAATATAAACTTATACGACAAAAAGCAACTCCAATTAAAAAAGATGAAGATTTTGAAGCTTTGCTAAATAGTTATGCAAAAACAGGTTGGAGTATTATAAATGTATTTAACCATCGAGGAATTATCAAAGCCGTTTTGCAACGAGAAAAAAAAGAATAATGAAAAATAAAATAGAATTTAATAGTATTGACTACACAATAATAGCAGTAGCATTGTTGCTATTACTGTCTACTTGGATATATCTTATTTTAAATTATTTTGACCTTCCAGAAACCATCGCAGTTCATTTTGATGCAGCAGGAAAACCAAATGGCTACAATTCAAAATCATCAATTTTTATTGCGCCTATTTTATTTACAGCATTAACGATTGGTTTTATTTTTGGAGCAAAAAATCCAAAACTTTTAGATATTTCAAATAAAATAACCAACCGAAAAGAAGAGATAGCAAGTAGTAAAATACTATTAGTAAGTTCATTATTATTAAGCAGCGTTTTACTGATTATTGTTTATTCTATGATTGAAACATCACTTGACAAAACAACTTCAACAACTTGGATAATGCCTTCATTATTTATTTTGATCAGTTTGTTTCTTATTGCTTATACATTTATCTATTTAAAATCTAAAAAAAAAATGAAAATAAGAGTCGTATTATTTGCATGCTTACTAAGTCTAGTATCGTGCGCACAAGAAATAAACTTTAGCGAAACCGAAGTTAGTATTCCATCAGAAAAAATAACTGTAAAAGGCTCGTTAATTGCTCCGATTAATGATGCAAAAGCACCTTTAGTTATCATCATTCCAGGATCTGGCCCAACAGACAGGAATGGCAACCAAGCAATGATGCAAAACAATTCTTTAAAATTATTAGCTGAAGGGCTACAAAAACAAAACATAGCAAGTTATAGATTTGACAAAAGCGCCATTGAATGGATGAAAATTAAAGGGTTTAAACAGGAAGATGCTTCGTTTGATGATTTTATAACGGATGCAATTGCTGTTGTTAATTATTTTAAAAGTGAAAATCAATTTTCTAAAATTATAGTTGCAGGTCACAGTCAAGGAAGTTTGGTTGGAATGATTGCTGCAAAAAATGCTGATGGTTTTATCTCAATTGCAGGTGCAGGAAGGGTAATTGATAAAATAATTGTTGAGCAAATCAGCAAACAAGCACCAATGCTCATTACAGAAACAACTAATGCTCTTAATAAACTTAAAAAAGGCGAAAAAATAGAAAATATAAACCCTCTTTTGATGAGTATTTTACATCCAAGCATTCAACCTTTTATGACTTCATGGCTAAAATACAATCCACAAATAGAAATTGAAAAATTAAAAATTCCTGTTTTAATTATCAACGGAACAAAAGATATTCAAGTATCTGTTAATGATGCTAAACTTTTACATCAATTTAATACAACATCAGAACTAATAATTATTGACAATATGAATCATATATTCAGAAAAATTACTGATGATTCACAAAATATGACATCGTATACCAATCCTAAATTACCAATAATGAATGAATTGGTTACGAGTATAGCAACATTTGTAAAAAAATAACAATGGCAAAAAAGAAAGCATTTGCATTACGTATAAACGAAGATATGCTCAAAGCAATTGAAAAATGGGCTGCTGATGAGTTTAGATCCACAAACGGACAGTTAGAATGGATGCTAAATAAATGCCTTAAAGATGCTAAACGACTTCCAAAAAAATGAGTTATTTGGTTGGTGGATGATTGTTGTCAGTTGTTAGTTGTCGGTTGTTAGTTTTGGGTTGGTTATTAGTTGTCGGTTGGTGGTTGGTGGTTG
>CAMZLV010000081.1 GCA_947311835.1 uncultured Lutibacter sp.
ATTACAATCAAGAAATTCAAAAAGGCATAAAATTACATCGTCATATTGATACCTTTACAGATGCTCACCAAATTGTGCGTAAAAGCAAACGAAGACTACATCAACGCTACGGACACTTTGATGGAATTATTATTGATATTTTTTACGATCATTTTTTAGCCAAAAATTGGAGTAATTATTCAGAAATCCCTTTAGATGTATTTGTATCAAGTTTTTACAAATTATTAAATAACAATTACGATATACTTCCAACAAAAACGAAAGATATACTTATACCTCTTGAAAAATACAATTGGTTATATAATTATCAATTCATTAAAGGCATGGAATCGGTTTTAAAAGGGATGAATAAACGTACAAAAATGCGTTCTAAAATGGATTTAGCAATAGAAGACTTACAACTTCATTATTCAGAATTTGAAAATGATTTTACTGTTTTTTTTAAAGAATTAATTACTTTTACAAATACTAAATTACAAGAATAATTGTCAGTTCGAGTACAGTCGAGAACGCTGTAGTTATCAGTACAACTATTTTTTGAGCAAAACATACTTTTAAAAAAATAATTTAAAAAGCGACAAATGAAAAAAATAAGCGTACTACTATTTACAAGTTTACTACTCATACAATGTAAAACAACTACAAAACCAACTCCAGATATAGGTTTAATTGCCGATAAAGCAATAGTAGTGAGCGCACGTGTAGAAGCTTCAAAAATTGGAATAGAAATATTAAAAAAAGGAGGAAATGCTTTTGATGCAATGGCTGCAACGCAATTAGCCTTAGCAGTAGCCTACCCTTTTGCTGGTAATTTAGGTGGAGGCGGTTTTATGGTGTATCGTAAAAATAATGGTGAAATCGGCGCTTTAGACTTTAGAGAAAAAGCACCAATTGCTGCAAGTAGAGATATGTATCTTGATGAAAGCGGAAATGTAATTGAAGGTAAAAGCACTTTAGGTATTATGGCTGTAGGCGTTCCAGGATCAGTAGCAGGAGTTTTTGAAACACACAAAAAATTTGGTTCTTTACCTATTGAAGATATTATAAAACCTGTAATTGAATTGGCTAAAAAAGGAGTTCAAGTAACCAAAAAACAAGCTCGAACAATCAAAAAATATCAACCGTTATTTTTAGAAGCAAACAAAGATTCTATTCTTTTTAGCAAGCAATGGCAAGAAAATGATAGCATCAAATATCCTGCTTTAGCACAAACCTTAGAACGTATTTTAAAAAATGGTTACGATGAGTTTTACAAAGGTGAAACTGCAAAACGCTTAGTTAACTTTATTCAAGATAATGGCGGAATTATCACTATGGAAGACTTGGCAAAATATGAAGCAAAATGGCGTAAACCAATAACATTTAACTATGATGATTTAAAAATAATATCAATGTCTCCTCCTTCAAGTGGCGGTATTTGTTTGGCGCAAATATTGAACGGAATTGAACCATATGACTTAAAAAAGTTTGGACATAACCAAACCAAATACATTCAAGTTATTACAGAAGCAGAACGAAGAGCATATGCTGACAGAAGTCATTTTTTAGGCGATGCTGATTTTGTACATGTACCAACAGATAGTTTGATAAGCAAAGCATACACCAAACACAGAATGGACAATTTTTCTTTTTCTAAACCTACAAAATCAAGTGAATTAACACACGGAAATATCGAACTTATAGAAAGTGATGAAACAACACATTACTCTATAGTTGACGCTTTTGGAAATGCCGTTTCTGTAACAACAACACTCAATGGAGCCTTTGGTTCTAAAGTATATTGTGAAGATTTAGGCTTTTTCTTAAACAACGAAATGGATGATTTTAGCAGCAAACCTGGAACACCAAATATGTTTGGTTTAATTGGCGCAAAAGCAAACGAAATTGTTCCTCAAAAACGCATGTTGAGTTCAATGACGCCAACTATTGTAGAAAAAAACGGTAACCTTTGGATGGTTGTAGGAACTCCTGGAGGATCAACCATAATAACATCTGTTTTGCAAACTATTTTAAATGTTCATGAATTTGATTTCGGAATGCAAGATGCAATCAATCAATCACGATTTCATCATCAATGGTTACCAGACGATATAAAAATGGAACCTAACGGATTTGATGAAAAAGTTAAAAAAGAACTTAAAGATATTGGTTATATTTTAGACGAAACAAATTCGCCAGTAATTGGTAAAGTTGAAGGAATTTTAGTTTTACCTAACAAAAAACTAGAAGGAGGCGCAGATCATAGAGGTGATGACACTGCAGTTGGATATTAATAAATTACGATTTTTTTAAATTATGAATTACGAATTGATTCTTGTTGAAACGCATATTGTGCCAACGCAAGAAAAGCAACTTCGTATTCAAGAGTATTTAGTTGGTGTTTTTTATACGTGCGCTACAAAATCATCCATAAAAAAAGCAATCAAAAAAGGATTGATTCAGGTAAATGGCGAATCTGTTTCTACAGCAAAATATATAATTGGTAATGAAACAATTTGCTTATTTCAACAAAAATATAAGACAACTACTAAAAAATTAAATCTTACTCTTGCCGTTGTTTTTGAAGATGATTTTTTGGCAATTATCAACAAACCTGCAGGAATATTAGTAAGCGGAAACAAGTTTAAAACCATCACAAACGCCCTAACGCAAAATCTTAAAAAAAGTACTCAAAAAGACGCTACAAAACCACAACCAACACATCGGTTAGACTATCCAACAACAGGATTGTTATTAATTGGAAAAACAAGTAGTTCTATTATAAAGTTGAATGAATTATTTGAAGATAAAAAAATTCACAAAGAATACATTGCTGTTACTATCGGAAAAATGAAATCAGCTGGAATCATTGATTTTACAATAGACAACAAAATAGCGAGTTCTGAATACAAAGTTTTAAAAACTGTAGCTTCTAAACGGTTTACATATTTAAATTTGGTACAACTCTACCCAAAAACAGGGAGAACACATCAGTTAAGAAAACATTTATCAAACATTGGAAATCCTATTTTAGGCGACAAACAATATGGAATTGAAAAACTTATTTTAAACGGAAAAGGATTGTATTTACACGCTTCAAAACTTGCGTTTAAACATCCTATAACCAATCAATTAATAAGTATTGAATCAGAATTACCGATGAAATTTAGAAAAATTTTTGCTTAGTAAAAAATTATCAATTAAAAATTTTATATTTACAAAATGAACTCAAAAATAATTTCAAACGGAATACTTAGAGCAATCACTATTATTATAAGCATTGCGTTGCTCCTATTTTTCTTTTGGAAAATACAGTCTGTACTCGTTTATATCATTATTGCAGGAGTTGTATCTTTAATTGCTCGTCCAATTATTATCTTTTTAAAACGAAAATTAAAGTTCCCAAACACACTTGCAGTAGTCGTTACAATGCTCTTTTTTGTAGGATTACTTGTTGGTTTAATTGGTATGTTTATTCCGTTAATTACGCAACAAGGAAGAAATTTATCTCTTTTAAATATTGATGAATTATCAAGAAATACGCAAGAAATCTTATCGCAAATTAATGCTTACTTTTCTCAAAGGAACATCAATATATTTGAGCAATTAAAAAGTTTAGATTTATTGGCTAATTTTAAACAAATTCCTAATTTATTAAACTCAATTATCGGTGCGCTTGGTTCACTAAGTATTGGCTTATTTTCTGTATTGTTCATTTCGTTTTTCTTGATGAAAGACAGTAAAATACTTCATAAAGGACTATTAGTTATCGTACCAAATAATAGCGAAAGTCGTTTTCAAAAATCCTTTGAAACCATTAAAGACTTACTTTCTCGTTACTTTATTGGTCTGGTATTTCAAATCATAATCATATTTATTTTGTACGCCATTGTTTTAGTAATTTTTGGAGTAGAAAACGCAATTGTAATTGCTTTTTTATGTGCTTTATTAAATCTAATTCCATATTTAGGACCATTAATTGGCGGAATTTTAATGTTGTTTTTAACAATGACAAGTCATATTGGTCAAGATTTTCAAACTGAAATTCTACCAACTACTATTTATGTAATGATTGGATTTTTAATAGCTCAATTGGTTGATAATTTCTTTAGCCAACCTTTTATATTTTCAAAAAGTGTAAAATCGCATCCGTTAGAAATATTTTTAGTTATTATTATTGGAGGATTACTTTTTGGAGTTATAGGTATGGTTGTTGCGGTACCAAGTTACACAGCACTCAAAGTTATTTTGAAGGAGTTTTTAGCCGAAAATAAAATTGTAAAATCATTAACAAAAGATTTATAATTGTCATTCGGAAAGGAATGAAAAATCTCACAAGACCGAACCTTGAATAAATATATTTTACATACCTCTATTCAGCAATATATTAATGTTAATTTAACTGCTGATATTTCTAAAATACTCTTTAAAGGAACGCCTTTTTTAGATGTTTCAACTCAAGAAATAGTCGAACAAATTGTAGCAAAGAACAAATGCGCAACTAAACTTCCAACTTGGTATAATACTCCAAACATTTACTATCCAAACAAATTAAATATCGAACAAACTTCCTCAGAAATCACTGCAAATTACAAAGCAACGCTGATTTCTGGCAAATCTCTTATTGATATTACTGGCGGATTTGGTGTAGATGCTTTTGCCTTTTCAAAACAAATGAAACAAGTTTATCATTGTGAAATAAATGAAAATTTATCAAAAATTGTAACTCATAATTATAAGCAATTATACATTAAAAACATCAAAACAATTGCTTGTGACGGCATAAAATATCTTCAAAAAGATAATACAAAATTTGATTGGATCTATATAGACCCTTCACGAAGAAACGATTGCAAAGGAAAAGTGTTTTTATTAAAAGATTGCTTACCTAATGTTCCTGAAAATATTGATTTTCTGTTTGAAAAATGCGATAACATCCTATTAAAAAATTCACCTATTTTAGACCTTACTAGCGCTATAAAAGAATTGAAATTTGTAAAAGAAATTCACATAGTAGCGGTACAAAACGAAGTTAAAGAATTGCTTTTTATCTTAGAAAAAGACTATATAAATAGCATTCAAATAAAAACAGTGAATTTTAACAAAAATAACATACAACTATTTGATTTTAAATTAAATAAAACTGCAATAGCAACATTTTCACTTCCAAAAAAACATGTGTATGAACCTAATTCTGCTATTTTAAAATCAGGAGGATTTAACCAAATTAGTCATCAACTAAATATAGACAAACTTCATCAACATTCACACCTTTACACTTCTAACCAACTCATTAATTTTCCGGGAAGAAGATTTGAAATAAAACATATTATTTCGTTTGATAAAAAACTATTAAAAAAACTGATTCCAACTAAGAAAGCCAATATTACCACTAGAAATTTCCCGCAAACTGTTGCGCAAATACGTAAAAAAACAGGTTTAAGAGATGGCGGTAATCAATATTTGTTTTTTACTACAGATTGTAATAACAAACACTTAGTCCTTATTTGTGAGAAAATATAATAACAGAGAAAATTGTTTTCATAGTACAGCATAAATTCTCATCAATATTTTATATTTTAGTGCTGTTAAATTAATGCAATGGCAAATAAAAATATCCGTAGTTTATCATCACGTAAAGAATTAAACGATAATCTATTTGAAAATATAGCAACCTTATCTAAACAAAATGCTTCGAAAGAAGAATTTCAAGCATTGGCAAAACGCTTTTTAATTGATGATTCAGTTGTTGTTGGCACATCCTCTTTTTACGATTTTACACGAGAAGAAAATCGAAATAAAAAGATACATGTTTGTTCTGGTACGGCGTGTATGGTAGCAAAATCGCAATCTGATTTACATAAAAATTTAAAAAATCATTTTAAAGAAGAAGAGATTGGTCACGCTGCTTGCGTTGGTCATTGCCATAGCAACAGTGCTTTTTTGTATAAAGACAAAGCATATTCTGCACACTCTAAAGAAGAGTTAGAAAATATCCTTTCTACAAATGTCAATGGTAGCGCAGTCGAGAACTCATACAATGTAGATTGCAACACCACACCCATTTTAACATCAAAAATTAAAAACATCAATGCTTTTTATGATTTAGCGAATCATTTTAAAAACAAACAACAAGAAGTCATTCAGCAACTAAAAACCTCAAATCTTCGTGGTCGTGGTGGCGCAGGATTTCCGTTTTGGTTTAAATTGGATGCTGTTCTAAAAGAGCAAAACAAACAAAAATACATTGTTTGTAATGCTGATGAAGGCGATCCTGGAGCGTACTCTGATATGTATTTGATGGAACATCAACCGCATAAAGTACTTTTTGGCATGTATATGGCTGGTGTAACCGTTGGTGCAGATACAGGTGTTTTGTACATTCGTGGTGAATATCCGAATTCTATCAGAATTGTTGCTGATGCCATTGCCGAATTAAAAGGAAATAATTTAGTAGGCGATTTTCGATTTAAAATCATTCGTGGTCAAGGAAGTTATGTCTGCGGAGAAGAAACAGCCTTATTAAATTCCATCGAAGGTTTACGTCCAGAAGTTCGTGTACGTCCGCCTTATCCTGCGCAATACGGATTATTCGGAAAACCAACCGTGTTAAGCAATGTAGAAACCTTTGCCAATATTCATTGGATTTTAGAAAACGGTGGCAATACATACGCCGCATTAGGCACCAAACAATCTACAGGTACAAAATTAGTTTCGTTAGATAGTTTTTTTAACACTCCAGGAATGTATGAAATAGAAATGGGTACACCTTTACAAACTATTTTTGATGATTTTGGCGGCGGATTCAAATCCGAAGTAAAAGCCGTACAAATTGGCGGTCCTTTGGGCGGCATTGTTCCCATCCATAAAATAAAAGAATTAACCTTAGATT
This sequence comes from uncultured Lutibacter sp., assembly GCA_947311835.1. GTDB lineage: Bacteria > Bacteroidota > Bacteroidia > Flavobacteriales > Flavobacteriaceae > Urechidicola. The sequence goes on from CAMZLV010000081.1 coordinate 6,872, forward strand.
TTGAATCGTTAAACAGTAACGGATTTTTATTAGGTCATGCTAGTTTTGTATCGATTCCTACTGATTTTCCAATGATAAAATACTTAGAACATCTTTTAGAATTTACTGCTGATGAATCTTGCGGAAAATGTTATCCGTGTAGAATTGGTTCACACAGAGGAATGGAACTTTTGCAGAAAGCACAAAACTCAAATTATAAAATTGACAGACAACTCTTTGATGATTTGCTAGAAACCTTAGAAATCGGTTCGCTCTGTGCACTTGGTGGCGGAATTCCGTTGCCTGTAAAAAACGGATTAGAATATTTTAGTGAAGAATTGAAGAGGTATTTTGTTTAAATTATTTAACCGCAATGTACGCAAAGGGTTTCGCGAAGAACGCTAAGAAAAGTTAGTATAACTGTGAAATATTAGAAGAAATTTTTAATGATGATTTAAAAATTAACCGCAATGTTCGCAAGGGTTTCGCGAAGAACGCTAAGAAAAAATAGTATAACTGTGAAATACTAGAAGAAATTTTTAATGGTGATTTAAAAATTAACCGCAATGTACGCAAAGAGTTTTGTGAAGAACGCTAAGAAAAAATAGTATGACGGAAAATGAAATCTCAAAAATAATTTTTGATTGTGCTTTAAAAGTGCATAAATCTTTAGGCCCTGGATTGTTAGAAAGTTCTTATGAAGAATGCTTGTTTTACGAATTAAAAAAATCTGGTGTACACGTTGAAAAACAGAAATCACTTCCTTTAATTTATGAAGAAGTGAAATTAGATATTGGTTATAGA
>CAMZLV010000082.1 GCA_947311835.1 uncultured Lutibacter sp.
AACCACCCCATTTTTTGGAGTTTTTTAATTGATTAGCCATTTTTTCTTCTAAATAATTATGTATCGTTGGAATATTTGTGATAGAAACACCAATCCAATAAGCAATTAAACCTCCAGCATAAGAGAAAAGTGCTAATATTGATAAATAAAACCAAGGATTATCCATTTTGCCTGACCATGCAATAAATATTTCAGGAGGTACTAAACCTAATAGTATTTCAGAAACAAAAAAGAATAGCAATACGGCATACGAAGGTAAAATTTCAGTTAAATGAGAAAGTTTAGCGTTTAAATCAAAAAAAAGATTGAACACATAAACCAAAATCAGAATTAAAATAATTGAAGGTAAAACTTTTTTAACCGACTTCCATATAAACGAATAAAAACCAGTATAACTATAATATTGGTGTAACAATCGAAAACGTGTTTTTGTAGATTTAGATTTCATTTTCTCTTTTAATTTTTTTGGCAGTATACAACCTTTTTTATAGAATCGTAACTTTTCAACTTCTTTTTAAATAAAAACTACAAACGCCTAAGTGTGTAAATTATTATTTATCAAATCATTTTTTTAGGTAACTATTTATCAACTAATAATTCATAAATCACGAATAGTTTGCACGAACTTATAATTAAAGTATCTTTGTGCAATATCATAAGAGAAAGAATACGACGAATGAAACACATTAGAAATTTTTGCATAATTGCGCATATTGACCACGGAAAAAGCACACTTGCCGATAGATTACTCGATTTTACAGGCGCAGTAAATGAACGTGAAAAGAAAGCACAGTTATTAGACAATATGGATTTGGAACGCGAACGTGGAATAACCATCAAATCACACGCAATTCAAATGGAATATACTTTTGAAGGACAAGAGTATGTTTTAAATTTGATTGACACTCCTGGACATGTCGATTTTTCTTACGAAGTTTCTCGATCTATTGCTGCTTGTGAAGGCGCTCTTTTGATTGTAGATGCAGCACAAAGCATACAAGCGCAAACAATTTCTAACCTTTACCTTGCTTTAGAAAATGATTTGGAAATTATTCCTGTACTTAATAAAGTAGATTTGCCCAGCGCCAACCCTGAAGAAGTGACTGATGATATTGTTGATTTATTAGGTTGCGATCCAGATGAAGTGATTCATGCAAGTGGAAAAACAGGTTTTGGTGTAGATGAAATTCTAAAAGCTATTATAGAGCGTATTCCTGCTCCTCAAGGAGATGTAGACGCACCGTTGCAAGCTTTAATTTTTGATTCCGTTTTCAATACATTTAGAGGTATTGAAACGTATTTTAGAGTTTTTAATGGAGAAATCAAAAAAGGACAAAAAATAAAATTTGTTGCTACTGATAATGAGTATTTTGCTGATGAAGTTGGGACTTTAAAGTTACAACAAGTTGTAAAAAAATCAGTAAAAGCAGGAGATGTTGGGTACTTAATAACAGGAATTAAAACGGCTAAAGAAGTAAAAGTAGGAGATACAATAACTGATGCAGTAAACCCAACAACTAACATTGTAGAAGGATTTGAGGATGTAAAACCAATGGTTTTTGCAGGCATCTATCCTGTAGATACAGAAGATTACGAAGAACTCCGTAATTCAATGGAAAAACTACAATTAAACGATGCTTCACTGGTTTTTCAACCAGAAAGTTCAGCAGCTTTAGGCTTTGGTTTTCGTTGTGGTTTCTTAGGAATGCTTCATATGGAAATTATCCAAGAACGATTGGAACGTGAATTCAATATGACCGTTATCACAACCGTACCAAACGTATCATACAACGCTTATACCAATAAAAATCCTGATAAAGCCTTTGTGTTAAATAACCCTTCAGATTTACCTGACCCTTCAACAATCAATAGAATTGAAGAACCATTTATCAAAGCTTCAATTATTACAAAATCAGATTTTGTTGGTAATGTAATGTCATTATGTATTGAAAAACGAGGAATGATAACCAATCAAACCTATTTAACTACTGATAGAGTTGAACTTACTTTTGATATGCCTTTGGCAGAGATTGTATTTGATTTTTATGACAGATTAAAAACCGTTTCTAAAGGTTATGCATCATTTGATTATACACCAATCGGAATGCGAGTATCAAAATTAGTAAGGCTCGATATTTTGTTAAACGGAAATTCAGTTGATGCACTTTCAGCATTAATACATGCAGATAATGCACAAAATATTGGTAAAAAAATGTGTGTTAAATTGAAAGAATTAATTCCTCGTCAGCAATTTGATATTCCAATTCAAGCTGCTATTGGCTCTAAAATTATTTCTCGTGAAACAATTAAAGCGCTTCGTAAAGATGTAACAGCAAAATGTTATGGAGGAGATATCTCACGTAAACGTAAACTACTAGAAAAGCAAAAGAAAGGTAAAAAACGCATGCGCCAAGTTGGAAATGTAGAAATACCTCAACAAGCATTTATGGCTGTTTTAAAACTCAACGATTAGACTTTTTTCTTTTATTAACTTCTAAAATACAACGCATAAAAAAACCCACTTAATTACTTAAGTGGGAAAATTGCTATGAAAAAGAAAGTAGGATTTAACTCCTACAGCCACAAATATACAATGATATTTTAACTATTACAATAGTTAATTGCATTTTATTTAAAGAAAATACAAAAAAATTAACATATGTTTATTTAACTATTTGAATATTAAGAAAATTCAATAAAAATATTTTTAAAAAAATAAAATAGTACATCTTGTGAATTTTGAGTCTATTTGTGTTTCTTTGCGTTATGGCTAAAACAAAAACAACTTTTTTTTGTCAAAATTGCGGTTCACATTATGCAAAATGGCAAGGACAATGTACATCATGCAACGAATGGAACACAATAGTTGAAGAAATAATAGAAAAAGAAGAAAAACGCTCTTGGAAGCAAACCACTACTTCAAAAAAAGTAAATAAGGCGTTAAAAATTGAAGATATAATACTAAACAAAGAAGACAGAATTCCAACCAAAAACAAAGAATTAGACAGGGTTTTGGGAGGAGGTCTAGTACGAGGTTCAGTAACTTTGTTAGGTGGAGAACCTGGAATTGGAAAATCTACTTTGGTCTTGCAAGTAGCCTTAACACTATCTAAAAAAACACTGTATGTATCAGGTGAAGAAAGCCAAAGTCAAATTAAAATGCGTGCCGAACGATTAGTAAATGTCAACAATAATTGCCTTGTTTTAACCGAAACAAAAACACAAAATATCTTTAAAAATATTGAAGAAACACAACCAGAAATAGTTGTGATAGATTCTATTCAAACACTTCACACTGACTATATTGAAGCCTCTCCTGGAAGTATTTCACAAATAAGAGAAACAACTGCCGAACTCATAAAATTTGCCAAAGAAACTGCAACTCCAGTCATTTTAATTGGTCATATTACTAAAGATGGACATATTGCTGGTCCAAAAATATTAGAACATATGGTTGATGTAGTTTTACAATTTGAAGGCGATAGAAATCATACTTATAGAATATTACGAGCTCAAAAAAACCGTTTTGGTTCAACTGCCGAATTAGGAATTTATGAGATGCAAAGTGGCGGTTTACGAGAAGTAGAAAATCCGTCAGAAATTCTCATTTCAAAAAAAGATGAATCGCTTAGTGGAACTGCAATAGCTGCCACTTTAGAAGGTATGCGTCCTTTAATGATTGAGGTGCAAGCCTTGGTTAGCACTGCAGTTTACGGCACACCTCAACGCTCTGCTACAGGCTATAATATCAAGCGTTTAAATATGATTTTAGCAGTATTGGAAAAACGTGCAGGATTTAGATTGGGTGCTAAAGATGTGTTTTTAAATATTACTGGAGGAATAAAAGTTGATGATCCTGCAATTGATTTAGCAGTTGTTACAGCAATCTTATCTTCTAATGAAGATGAAGCAATTCCGCAAGAATATTGTTTTGCTGCTGAAGTTGGATTAGCAGGAGAAATACGACCTGTAAACCGAGTTGAACAACGAATTATTGAAGCTGAAAAATTAGGTTTTAAAAAAATATTTGTATCTAAATTCAATAAAATAAGTATCGAAAACAACGCTATTGAAATACTATTCGTTTCAAAAATTGAAGATATATATACAAACCTTTTTACATAAAAAAACCGTTATTTTTATAACGGTTTTTTAAAAACTTATCTTTTATTTGCATCAACAATGTACTTTTCTAAAGCCATTGTCATTGATGGTGTTTCTGGAGTAGGAACTTTAATATTACACTTTAATCCTGCTTCTTCGGCAGCTCGTACAGTTGAATTTCCAAATACTGCTATTCTTGTATTTTTTTGCTTAAATTTTGGGAAATTTTGAAATAATGAATCTATTCCAGATGGACTAAAAAATACTAAAACATCATAAAAAACATCTTCTAAGTCAGACAAATCACTTACTACGGTTTTATAAAAAACGCCTTTTGTCCAATCTAATTTTAAATCATTTAATTCTTGAGGGATTAATGGTTTTAATTTATCAGAACAAGGTAATAAAAATTTTTCTTCTTTGTGTTTTTTTAGTACTTTTATCAATTCAGGAAAGGTTTTCTTGCCTACATAAATTTTACGTTTTCTATACACAACATATTTTTGTAAATAATATGCTACCGCTTCTGACTCGCAAAAGTATTTTAAGGTGCTTGGAACTGTATAACGCATTTCTTCAGCAATTCTAAAAAAGTGATCTACTGCATTTCTACTCGTAAAAATAATAGCGGTAAAAGCACTTAAATCTATTTTCTGTACTCTAATTTCTTTAGATGTTGCTCCTTCAACATGAATAAACGACCTAAAATCAATTTTTACTTTTTGTTTGTTTGCCAACTCAAAATACGGAGAATTCTCAGTCTTAGGTGCAGGCTGTGACACCAAAATTGTTTTCACTTTCATCTGTTGTCTTTTTTTTAAATTTTCATTTCTGATAAAAAACTATCAATATTAATTTTTTATTAGAGATTTATAACAATTTTACTCATCAATAAAATTGGGGCTATTTCAAGGGCACAAAGATACAATATAAAATTAAACAACTGCTTAAAAACGTTATTTTTATTATATGTAAAAATAACTACGTATCTAACAGTCAGCAATATAGTAAAAACAGTGGCTGTTAAGATAAATAACGCTTTATTAGAAGTGTTAATATAATAAGTAAAACCTAATAAAGGCAATATCAATAATGCTGCGCTGTATAAATAACTCATTTTTGAGAATGACAATCGCTCTTGCTCTTTATTAACATCAAATAAGTAACCTAACAATAAACCTATAATAGTCCGTAAAAGCAAAAAACCAGCTAACAATAGTGCGATTTCAACAAAAACAAAAAAACCTTTCTCTTTTATAATATTTGGTTTATAAAAAATAAGGTATTCAAAGATTAATAAAGATATTATCAATATTTGAACTATAAATATAATAAAATTAAAACGATTGAAAATTTTACCTGTTTCTTTAGTGTATGTTAAAAAATAATCATTTGTAAAAAAAACGGTCATTAATTTGAATAACCTATCTTTATACAACAATTTCGCAACACTTAACAAAACAAAAATCAGTACAAAGACTAAAGTTACCCAGTCTTTTTCTAACATTAAATGTGACGTTAAAGAAATCATAAAATTCAAATTTTCAACCTAAAAATTAAACAAAATTAGGAATAAAAAACTGTATCTTTGTCGCTTAATTAAAATTTATGTCTAACGCTTTAGTTATTATCCCTACTTATAACGAAAAAGAAAATATTGAATTAATTATTCATTCGGTATTTTCAGAAGAAATGGCGTTTGATATATTAGTTGTTGACGACACTTCAACAGATGGAACTTATCAAATTGTACAAAGTTTAATGAACGAGTATCCAAATCAATTATTTCTTGAAATAAGAAAAGACAAAACAGGTTTAGGCGCTGCTTATATCCATGGTTTTAAATGGGCTCTTCAAAATAAATATCAATATATTATTGAAATGGATGCAGACTTCTCTCATCCTGTAGAAAAACTAAAGGTTTTATATGCTACTTGTAAAAATGAAGCATTTGATATTTGTGTAGGCTCACGTTATGTTAAAGGAGGTAAAATCAATAATTGGGATAAGAAAAGATTGATTTTATCTCGATTTGCGTCTAAATACGTTCGGTTTATTACAAGAATTCCAATAAAAGATACAACTTCAGGTTTTGTATGCTATAAAAGAGAAGTACTTCAAAAAATCGATTTAGACAATATTCGTTTTGTTGGATATGCATTTCAAATTGAATTAAAATACAAGGCTTGGAAAAACAATTTTAAAATTAAAGAAATTCCCATTACATTTGTCGATAGAGTACGTGGAAAATCAAAAATGAACAGTTCTATAATTCTTGAAGCGATATTAGGCGTACTTAAAATGAGATTTAACAAAGTATAAATGCTATGAAAAAAATACTGATTAAAAATGCTCAGATAGTAAACGAACATACTATTTTGAAGGGCGACCTTCTAATTGAAGGCGAATATATTGTAGAAATAGGAAAATCAATAAGTCCAAAAGATGCACAAACACAAATTATTGATGCTGAAGAAAAATTCTTAATTCCTGGAGTAATTGACGAACAAGTACACTTTAGAGAACCAGGACTAACACATAAAGCTGATATTGCGTCAGAGAGTAAAGCAGCAGTTGCTGGTGGGATCACTTCATTTATAGAAATGCCAAATACAGTGCCACAAGCAACTACTCAAAAACTACTTGAAAACAAATTTAAAATTGCAGCCAAAAGTTCGTATGCTAACTATTCATTTATGTTTGGAGGCACAAACGATAACTTAAAAGAACTATTAAAAACAAACCCTAAAAATGTAGCAGGAATTAAACTTTTTTTAGGCTCATCTACTGGAAATATGTTGGTTGACGATGAAAAAGTATTAGAAAAAATTTTTTCATCTACAGATATGCTGATTTCAGTACATTGTGAAGACGAAGCAACTATTAAAAAGAATCTCGCAACACAAAAATCAATTTTTGGAGATGATATACCTATTGAATTGCATCCTAAAATAAGAAGTGAAGAAGCTTGTTATATTTCTTCATCAAAAGCAATAGCATTGGCTAAAAAAACAGATGCTAGATTACATGTTTTTCATCTATCTACAGCTAAAGAAACCGAGTTGTTTACAAACAAAATTCCGCTAGAAGAAAAGAAAATAACTGCTGAAGTTTGTATACATCATCTTTGGTTTGACGATACTGATTATGAAAAAAAAGGTACACTTATAAAGTGGAATCCTGCTGTTAAAACAAAGAAAGATCAAGATGCATTATGGGAAGCCTTACTTGACGATAGAATTGACGTAATAGCTACTGATCATGCACCTCACACAATAGAAGAAAAAGAAAACGTTTACACAAAAGCACCAAGTGGCGGACCATTAGTACAACACGGATTGGTTGCCATGCTTAAAAAGCATCACGAAGGCAAAATATCAATTGAAAAAATAGTTGAAAAGATGTGTCATAATCCTGCAAAATTATTTAAAATTGAAAAAAGAGGGTTTATAAAAGAGGGTTATTATGCTGATTTAGTATTGGTTGATATTTCTTCACCTTGGACGGTAACAAAGGAAAATATATTATATAAATGTGGTTGGTCTCCATTTGAAGGAACTACTTTTCTATCAAAAATATCTCGTACTTTTGTAAACGGAAATCTAGTGTATAATCAAGGAAGATTTAATGACGATATAAAAGGAAAACGCCTACTTTTTAATAGATAATGAAAAAAATTAGCACCATATTATTCGCTCTTGTTCTATTTACATCTTGCACAAGTAAAACCATTTTTAAAAAACCTGCGAATTTAATTCCAAAAGATCAAATGGTTGATTTATTAGTTGATATGCAGTTGGCCAATGGAGCGAAATCGGTAAAAAATAAAGATGGAAAACGCAATATTAATTATATGCATGTAGTGTATGAAAAATATAATATTGATAGTACTCGTTTTGCCGAAAGCAATTTTTATTATACTACAGATGTTGATCAATATACCGACATCTTAAAAAAAGTAAAGCAAAAAATTAGTGCTAAAAGAGATTTTTATGATAAAATCGTAAAAGAAAAGGACTCTATAGAAAGATTAAAAATACCTTTAGTAAAAGAAAAAATTAAAAAGAAAGTATTTAAGCCTCAATTAGGTACTCCTGTAAAAAAATAACTACCTTTTATAATTACTGCAAATTTCTTTAATCACAGCATCAATTGGTTCAAATTCAATACCGATTTCTTGTTTTATTTTTTGATTTGAAAAATAATACTTATTATGAATAGATTTTGCTGTTTGCTTAGTTAAAATAGGTTCTTTTCCTATAATTATCGATGGAAAATATAAAACTCGCCACGCAATTTCAGCCATCAAAGTCGTCACTTTTATAGAAGGTCTTTTTTTATTTAAAGCATCAGCCATTTTAAATAACACACTCTTTAAACTTCTGCTTTCAGACACCAAAATATAACGTTCGTTTTTAATATCACTATTCATTAAATACACCATCGATTTTACTACATCTTTTACACTCACATAACCTGTAACTCCTTCGGTATAAAAAGCCAATCCTTTGGCTACTTTGCCAATAATTTTTCCCGAACTCGTTGTCCAACATCCACTTCCTAAAATAATTCCAGGATTTACAATTACAGCATCTAAACCTTCTTGCGTTCCGCGCCATACTTCCATTTCGGCGCCATTTTTTGTAATTGCATATCCGTAATTATTAGCTTCTACTGTCCAATCTCCAGTTTCATCAATTTGACCGTCTTTGGCAGTTTTATCAATGGTTGCAATTGAACTAACAAAACACAATTTTTTAACCTTATTGGCAATAGAATAATTAACAATATTGGCTGTGCCCTCTATATTTATTTTTCGCATTAAATGATAATCTTTTTTATCAAAAGAAACCAATGCTGCAGCGTGATAAACATAATCTATATCATTAAAAACTGGATTTAATGTAGTAATATCTGTAATATCAGCCTCAATCCATTCTATTTTAGAAAATTGTGAATCAGCATCATCAAAATAAAAAGAAAATACTTCTTTTACAGCATTTAAATCACTGCTTTTCCGTTTGATTGCTCTAACCGTATCCTCTTTTTGTACTAATGAAGCTAATAAATGTGCGCCAACCAATCCTGTTCCTCCTGTAACTAATATCATAAGGCGAAAGTATGGAAAAAGTGGCAAAGTGAAAAAATAATTATCGTTTCGTAATTCATAATTCTTAATGGATTTTTATCTTTGTGCAAATTATTTTTATTAAGATGAAGAATTTTGTTGAAGAATTACGTTGGAGAGGCTTGTTACACGACATCATGCCTGGAACTGAAGAGCAATTGGCTAAAGAGAAAACTGCAGGTTATATTGGTTTTGACCCAACAGCCGATTCGTTGCATATTGGTAGTTTGGTTCAAATTTTTATCTTAAAACATTTTCAATTGTGTGGTCACAAACCTATTGCTTTAATTGGTGGAGCAACAGGAATGGTTGGAGATCCTTCAGGAAAATCAGCCGAACGTAACTTGCTAGACGAAGCAACATTAAACCATAATATAGCAGGAGTAAAAGCGCAATTAGCACGTTTTATCGATTTTTCTGATACTCAAAACGGTGCAGAATTAGTTAATAATTATGACTGGATGAAAGAAATTTCATTAATTGATTTTGTACGTGATACTGGTAAACACATCACTGTAAACTATATGATGGCAAAAGATTCTGTCAAAAAAAGAATTACAGGAGAAAACTCAGAAGGAATGAGTTTTACGGAGTTTACATACCAATTATTTCAAGGATACGATTTTTATCATTTATACAAAGAAAAAAATTGTATGCTACAAATGGGCGGTTCTGATCAATGGGGAAATATTACTACAGGAACTGAACTTATCAGAAGAAAAGCACAAGGAAAAGCCTATGCGATTACCGTACCACTTGTGACTAAAGCAGATGGAACAAAATTTGGTAAAACTGAAGGCGGAAACGTATGGTTGGATGCTAAAAGGACATCTCCTTATAAATTTTATCAATATTGGTTAAATTCAAGTGATGAAGATGCCGAAAAATATATCAAAATATTTACCTTTTTAGATAAAGAAACTATTGAAACATTAATTGCTGAACATAAAGAAACGCCGCACTTGCGTATTCTTCAAAAGAAAATTGGTGAAGAAGTTACTATATTAACACATGGTAAAAAGGCGTATGAAAACGCTATAAAAGCCTCAACAATACTGTTTGGAAAATCTACTGCTGATGATTTAAAAACATTGGACGAGCAAACGTTTTTAGATGTTTTTGAAGGTGTAACTCAAGCAACTGTTACTAGAGCGCAAATTGAAAACGGTCTTGAAATTGTACCTGCATTTGCCGAAACAGGTTTCTTAAAATCAAATGGAGAAGTACGTAGAGCATTGAAAGAAAATTCAATTTCTGTCAATAAAAATAAAGTAAAAGAAGATTTTGTAATTACAACTGATGATTTAATTTCAGATAAATATGTGTTATTACAACGAGGTAAAAAAACATATTTTTTATTGAAGGTTGAGTAGTAAATTGTTAGTAATAAAACGAATTACTGCACCAACAAATTACAGCCTCTAATATCAGAATTATCAAAACGCCCTAAAATTTCAAAAGTATTTTCGGATAGTTTTTTGCCTAAGTCTTGGGTTGCAATAAAACTACACGAATTAATATTGGCAAGATCAATTACATTGATTCCTCCTGTTTTTCCATTTGGTAAAAGCGTGAGTGCATCTTCAGTATCACGCACTAAAATTTTCATCCAATTAGGCGTTTTAAATACTCCGTTTCCTTTTGAATATGCTTGACTTAGTAATTCTGTCATTCCATATTCTGAATGAATTTTATTTACACCAAAACCATCACACAAAATTTGGTGTAACTCCTCTCGTATCATTTCTTTTCGCCTTCCTTTCATGCCGCCAGTTTCCATAATAATGGCATCTTTTAAATTAAATTTTTGCTGTTCTACCAAATCAAGCAAAGCATACGAAACACCTAAAATGAGTAGTTTTTTATTGTTTTTTGATGATTTTTTGATGATTTTAGTCGTTTTTTGTGTGTTTTCGAGAAAAAAACCACTATCTGAATTCTTGCTTTTTTTAATCAAATCATCAACCATATAAATTAACGAAGAACCGTTTCGCTCTAAATAACTTGGTAATAATGCTAAAATTGTATAATCTTCAATAGCGCCATAAAAATGTGTAAAACCGTTGCGATAACTCTTTTCATACAATGCAAGATTCGTTACAAAATGTTGACTTTGAATACCTCCAGTTCCGCTACTTAAAAACACCTGTTCAATTGTGTTATTATTAGTACTTATTTTATGTGATTTAAAAAATTGAATCGGTAAAAAAGGAATGTCAAAAATTGTATTTATTGAATCTATATCAATATTTAAAAAACGAATAAAATCAGCATAAACAGTACAGTTTTTGGCTTGAAAACGAAAAATTTTTAAAGCAGTTTTTTCAAAATCTGCAGCCGTTTTAATAGTAAAAATAGTATTTTGTAAATTATCAATCATAAATCAACACAAAAATAGTATAATTTTACGCAACCTATATTGCTTTGAAGTATCATTATATCAAATAATAAAATCGAATAAAATTAAAAATGAAACGTTATACTTTAATAATATTGGCTCTTTTTGCCTTTTCAGCATGCTCAACCGATAATAATGACATGCCTAATTATCACTTTGAATATGTATCAATAAGTTCTGTTGATATACCTGAAGAATTTGTTTTGGGCGAAACATATCCTGTAACGATAACTTATGAACTGCCTAATAGCTGTTCAGAATTTTATTCTTATGACTATATTTATAGCGATACCTCAAGAATTATTGGTGCAATAGCTATAGTTGATGATAGTACAACTGCTTGTGATGAAATGATAACTAGCGAAAGTTTTACTATCAATGTACAAGCAAGTCAAACTGAAACGTATACTTTCAAATTTTGGCAAGGACAAGATGACCAAGGAGTAGATCAATATTTAATAATTGATGTACCTGTGATTTAATTAAAAAACTAAACAAAAAAAATTGGGTTTAAAAAAACTCATACAACAATGTGCTAAAAATGACCGAAAAGCACAAGCCGAAGTTTATCAGTTATTTTCTGGTAAACTATTCGGATTGTGTTTAAAATACTCAAAAAATTATGCCGAAGCTCAAGACAATTTACAAGATGGTTTTATAACTATTTTTGATAAAATAGGACAATTTAAACACAAAGGATCTTTTGAAGGATGGATGAAGCGAATTATAATTAATACTGCACTTCAAAAACATAGAGCCAAACGATTATTAAGCCTCGTTTCAGAAGAGATTCCAGATGAAATTGTAGTTGAAGTTGATGACGAAACCGTTTCGTTAGATTATTTATTAAGTATCATACAAGAGCTTCCTGATAGATATAGAATGGTTTTTAATCTGTATGTTTTAGATGGATATTCACATAAAGAAATAGCCGAAAAATTAGAAATTTCTGAAGGCACATCAAAATCAAACTTATCAAGAGCACGAACAATTTTGAAAAATAAAATTGAAAAAGAACAAATACAAACACCTATTTTGAAAAAGCAAAATTAAATTAATGAAAACGAATAAAAACATAGATCGATTGTTTCAAGAAAAATTGAAAGATTTTGAGGTTTCGCCTCCAGATGCAGTGTGGAATGAAATTGAACAACGTTTAAAAAATAAAAAAACAAAACCTTTATTACCTTTTTGGTTTCGAGTAGGAAGTGTTGCTGCTATAGGATTATTAATAATTATAAGTAGTATAAATTACTATACTAAACCAACAAAAATAGATACTCATATTATTACAAATACCGAAAAACAGAATACACCTAAAAACAATAAAGAAGACATCAATAACAAGCAATTTAAAAACAACAATCCTATTGTGAATGTCAATAAACCTACGCCTTCAGAACTAAATTCTAGAGAGTTAAAATCAATTGACAATTCGATTAAAAAGAAAAATAATCATCCAAGTAATCAGCATAAAAACAATGTTGTAAGAGTAATTAAGCAAAAAACCAAATCAGTTCCTTCAGGAAAAAGTATTTCATCTGAAAAAAATGATGCAAATCAAATTGCTTTAAACAGTGCAAAAAACGAAAATCAACACAAAAACGAAACGAATAATTCGATTGTTAGTGACAGTAAAAATACCGCTGAAAATAAAAATACTGAAACAGATAATTTTCAGAAAAATATCAAATCAGAAAATAAAAACACTATTGCTAATGTAGAAAATAACACTTCTAAAGATGACACTTCATCAAAAACTGATAAGAATTATGATGATTTATTACAAGAAGATATCAATGATGATATAGATACCAATCAAAAGGAAACTATTAAAAGGTGGAGTGTTGCTTCTCTTGTTGCACCAGTTTATTACAATTCGTTTAATGCAAAAGGTTCTCCTTTAGATACTAAATTTGAAAATAGTCCAAAGAAAGGAAGCAAAACGATTTCTTATGGTGTACAAATAGGATATAAATTTAACAATAAATTAAGTCTGCAATCTGGAGTTTCATTAATAAATGTAGGATATAAAATTGGTGATATATATATAAATCCTAGTCAACAAAGTGCTGCTAGACTAGAAAATGTAAACTACTTAAGTTCTGCAACAATATTAAATATTAATAGTTCAAATTATCTAAGTTCCAATCAAATAGAAACTTCAATTACTAATCCGATTAGAGGTGTTTTAAATCAAGAATTTGGATATATAGAAATCCCTTTAGAGTTAAAATACAATCTTTTAGGAAATAATAAGCAATTTGGTATTAATCTGATTAGTGGTTTTAGTACACTTATTTTAAACAGCAATGATGTGTATGTAGAAACTTCAGAATTTTTATCAAATCTTGGAGAGGCTAACAATCTTAACAAGGTTAATTTTAGTGGAAATTTAGGACTTGATATAGACTATAAAATAAACAAAAAGTTTTATTTTAATATTGCACCAATGTTAAAAATACACACCAATACGTTCTCTAAAAATGACGGAAGTTTTAAACCTTATGTCTTAGGAGTTTATACAGGATTGAACTATAATTTTTAGTTGGTTAATTCGTTTGGTTGGTTACCAAACACTGAAAAAATCCGTCTATGAAAATTAGGCGGATTTTTCTTTTTAAAATTTGTACCTTTGCTCCAAATTATTAAAACAAAAAACACATGTCATTTAATATTAAAAATGTTTTAGACCAACTTGGTGTAAAAGATGTAAACAAAGGAGTATCAACAGGCTCAAACAACTTTGGAGGAGGAGAAATTATTGAATCATTTTCTCCAGTAGATGGAAAATTGATTGCAAAAGTTTCAACTGCAACTCAAGAAGATTTTGATAAAGTAATTGCATCTGCAAAGGCTGCATTTACAGATTTTAAAGTAATCCCTGCTCCACAAAGAGGAGAAATGGTACGTCAATTTGGAGATAAATTACGTGAACTAAAACAACCTTTAGGAGAATTAGTTTCTTATGAAATGGGAAAATCATTGCAAGAAGGACTTGGTGAAGTTCAAGAAATGATTGATATCTGTGATTTTGCAGTAGGATTATCACGTCAGTTATATGGTTTTACAATGCATTCTGAACGTCCAGGACATAGAATGTATGACCAATAT
Organism: uncultured Lutibacter sp.; assembly: GCA_947311835.1. Taxonomy (GTDB): domain Bacteria; phylum Bacteroidota; class Bacteroidia; order Flavobacteriales; family Flavobacteriaceae; genus Urechidicola. The sequence goes on from CAMZLV010000082.1 coordinate 14,745, forward strand.
CATCCTTTAGGCATTGTTGGAATAATTTCAGCATTTAACTTTCCAGTAGCAGTTTGGGCATGGAATACTGCTTTAGCTTGGATTTCAGGAGATGTTTGTATCTGGAAACCATCAGAAAAAGTACCTTTATGTAGTATAGCTTGTCAAAATATTATTGCAGATGTGTTAAAAGAAAATAATATGCCAGAAGGTATTTCTTGTATTGTTAATGGAGATTACAAAGTTGGAGAAATGTTAACATCAAGTACTGATGTTCCATTAATTTCAGCAACAGGATCTATTAGAATGGGAAAAATCGTTGCACAACAAGTTGCAGGAAGATTAGGACGTAGTTTATTAGAATTAGGTGGTAATAATGCAATTATTATTACTCCAAGTGCAGATTTAGACATGACAATCATTGGTGCAGCATTTGGCGCTGTTGGTACTTGTGGACAACGTTGTACTTCAACAAGAAGATTGATTATTCATGAAGATGTATATGATGTAGTTAGAGATAAATTAGTTGCTGCTTACGGACAATTAAAAATAGGTTCATCGTTAGATGAGTCTAACCATGTTGGTCCATTAATTGATACAGGTGCTGTTGATATTTATTTAAAAGCAATCGAAAAAGTAAAAGCAGAAGGAGGAACATTTGCTGTTGAAGGGAAGCAATTAACTGGTGAAGGATACGAAAGCGGATGCTACGTATCACCAAGTATTGCTGAGGTAGAAAATCACTATCAAATAGTACAAGACGAAACATTTGCTCCGTTGTTATATTTAATAAAATATACAGGAGATGTTGAAAATGCTATTGCAATTCAAAATGACGTAAAACAAGGTTTGTCATCAGCAATTATGACAACTAACATGAGAGAGTCAGAAAAATTCTTATCACATGCAGGTTCTGATTGTGGAATTGCCAATGTAAATATTGGAACTTCTGGTGCAGAAATTGGAGGTGCTTTTGGTGGTGAAAAAGAAACTGGTGGCGGACGCGAATCAGGTTCTGATGCTTGGAAAGTATATATGAGAAGGCAAACAAATACTATTAATTATACTGATAGTTTACCTTTAGCACAAGGTATTAAGTTTGATTTGTAATATCATTTTATTACATTTAAAAAACCGTAAATCTTATTTTGTAAGATTTACGGTTTTTTTTATTTACTAATTTTTATTTTCAATAAAATCTAAAAAATAGTGAGTTATTTAGTAATCTAACCCAAAATAATCCACTATTTCTTGGTAAGACATGCTAGTATAATCTATACTATTTCTAGCGGTAGTAGAAGGAATAATTACATAACGATATTCTTCTATATACGGTGCTCCTACAGTAAAAGTTGCATCATTTGAATCGCAAAAAATTCTAATGATTCCATCTGTAGTAAAACACATAAAATTATATGTTTGATTTAAAAACGGAAATGACGTAGGTATTCCCCAAATTTCATCATTAGCAATTCTTTTCCCATAAACTAAAATTACACTGCTATCCCTTACATCTTGATTTACTTCAGGAGCAGGTATGTCATATTGCTTTCTCGCAGCAAATGGACTAGTATACGTTGCTGCAAACCAATCAGAGGCAATTACGTTAGCATTTCCGTCAACTCCGTCAGCGCCGTCTTGTCCGTCAACGCCTGCTACTCCTTGTGGTCCAGGTGCGCCATCTTCTCCATCACATGAAGTTGTTGCGATTCCAATAAATAAAGATAGTGTAATCATTGTTAAAAATTTCATTGTTGTTCTCATAATTTTTTGTTTTTAAGTTATTTGTAAAAATACTTTTACATTTTAAGTTTGATTTATATAAATGTATTTTTGGTTATTGTCATTTTATAAACGGTTTGCTTATAAACATAATTGACATTTCAAAACTAACTATTACATTGAAAACACGTCACAAGAAAAACACCTATTTAATTAAGGGAAAACACCCTTTTTTTATGAGTTATTTTCTTAAAACAAAACCGTCCGCCTATAAGGGCGGACGGTTTCTAATTCAATTGGCTACTTTCATAGCCAATCAAAAATCAACTAACCAAACTTTATTTTAAATGCTTTTGTCTATTTTTTACGCTACGTTTTACTTTAATTCGTTTTCTTCCTTCGTTGCATACAGGTTCTTTTCCTTTTACCGTTTTTAAATATTGGATAAATATTTTTCCTGAAAACTCATAGGTTGTATTTGAATTTACGTGATACAGTTCTATTGTTCCGTCATCTATAACGCTTAATTCAAAGTCTTCATTGTCTCCTGAATCATAACTTAATGTTAAAATTTTTAAATTATCATATCCTGCTACGTCAAAAATCTCATATGCACCTACGTAATCCCAATTAACAAAATCAATATTTATGCCAAAGTCATCAATAGAAGAATAAAATGTTGTGATATTTTCTGGAGTAAATGCAAGGTAATTTTCGTTATCAAATTGATTGATTGTTCCAGAAACACTCGCATATGTTTTTTCCCATCCTGTATATTCTTGTAGAAAATATTCTATATTTTCATAAAATATTTTATCATAATCAAAGGCATTTCTATTGTATCCTTCTAAGTAATAGGTAACGTTTGCGTATCTATCTTTTAATTTAATTAAATCTCCTGAAACTTGTATTACGTCAAAATCATACAGACCATCAATGTCATGATTTATTTCTAAAACTCCGTTGAAAGTATCATATGTTCCTACTTGAATTCCATAACCATTACCTGTAACTCCAATGTTTACAAGGTTATTATTAGCATATAATCGACCATTAATAAATGATAAAGTAAATGCTTTTGAAACAAAAGGCACATCACTAGTTCCTGTTGTGCTGTTGTAATCTACATACCATAAATCATAATCAGTAATTAATGTTTCTAATGATATTGATTGTGGTTGTTCTACTATATAATCGTCATGAACAACACAAGATGTAAATAGCAAACTTGTTATCAATATTCCTAAAAGTAATTTTATCGTTCTCATAATCGTAAATTTTATGGTTACGATTAGTTAAGTTTCAAATAACGTGCCAAAAAACGATTTGGTGTTTTTATTAAAACTATCTAACAATAGTAGGTTATTGATATAAAACTGCCTTTTCTTTTTCTAATGTTTGTTTGAAAAAGTATACTTTTCCTTTATGTTTGTAGTTGATAATTACTTCGTTATCTTTTAAATTAAAAGGAAATTGTTCTTTTTTTACAGGAGCCTTATTGCCATATTCATCACTTGTTTCGCTACTCATAATCAATTCTTTTTGTTGGTTAACCGAATTTGAAAACCGTCCAATATATAATGAGTTTTTTATTTCTATAGTTGTTTTTTGTCCTCTAAAATAGAAGTAATTAATTGTAGTTTTAGCCGTGTCTATATTAGAAATATTGAGAATTACATTTACACCACTTCCGCCTCCTTTTACTCCTGCAACCCATTCGTTATACGTTGCTTTTGAAATTTTGAAAGGTGTTCTTTTCACTGTTTTGTAAGATATTTCTTTCGTGTTTTTACATTGTGAAAAACCTAATAAAATAGTGCTTCCTAAAATAATAATTAATAGTGTTTTCATAGTACTTGTGTTTATCTTTTTACCAAAGATACAAATTCAAATTTTATGCCATAAAAAAAGTCCAAAATCAAATGATTTTGGACTTTTTTTAATGTGATAACTCTTTCTTACTTAAATGTATAGTTAAGACCTAAACCAAATGTTTCTCTAATTTGAAATCCATTACGATTTGTATTATCGTCATATATTGCTTGAAAAGTTAGGTTTGTTGACATGTATTTATTTATTGCCATTACCAAATTCATTGTATAATCAACATCTACATTTTGAGGGTCTTTAAGGTAGTTAGAATACAATCCTAAAAGATTTTCCATAGATACGTTTTCCATCAAGTTAACTTTATAGTAACCTCTTAATGATGCGCCTAATTCAAATGCTGTAGTTTCACCTGCATCAGTTCCAAAAGAACCTGCATATTCATCATGTACAATAATCATTTTAGCAGCAGCTGGAGAAATATTTACATTTAAATTATCCGATTTTTTCCATAACATTCCTGGACCAACTTGAAAAAATGCTGGAGAAAAGAAGTGAGATATATTTACACCGTCTTTATAACCTGTATCAAATTGAGTTTTAAAGTTAAAATATGCTGAATAATACCAAAAGCCTTTAGCTTTTTTACCTGCTATTGAGTTAAATTCTAATCTATCGTTTGATTTTGTAAATACACTTTGACCTTTGTTTTTAAAAGCACCATAATCAGCAATAATTTTATTATCCCAAATTAAATCTCCCTTTTTTAAGTTAAAATCATAGTTAACTAAAATATTAGCGGCAATATTTGAAATACCTCCACCAGTCCATTCGTTGTTAAATGCTGATTGATTAAAGGTAAGAGCCATATTTCCTCCTTTTACCCATCCATCAGGAATTGAATCTTTTGCTTCTTGAGCAAATAACGTTGTAATCATTAAAGTAAACGTTAATAAACTTACTATTTTTTTCATATTTATTGTTTTAAAAATTAAGGGTGCAAATATACATCCTTTTCTTTAGACGCAAAAATTAATGATAAGTCACTTTTATAATTTATTTTCAATCCCGTCCTAAACGTTTAAAAAAAAGTTTAAAAAAAGAGAAAGAATTTAAGTATCTCAAATTATCTTTGAGTTGTAAAAACATAAAACCTTTCTCTTATGTCAAAGATAACTTTA
>CAMZLV010000083.1 GCA_947311835.1 uncultured Lutibacter sp.
TAATGCTAAAATAAAAGGTTTTAGAACTCAATTAAAAGGAGTAAGAAAAGTGGATTTCTTTATGTTTAGGTTGCAAAAATTATTCGCCTAAAGACAAAAACTCCACAAGTTTTGTACTTGATCCGAAATAATGCAATCATTTTAAAAATAAATCATAAAAAAAAGCCTGTAATTTAAATTACAGGCTTATCTCATAAAAAAGTTGAGAAATATTAAATAACTTTAACTTCTACTGCGTTTAAGCCTTTTTTTCCTTCTTTTAATTCAAATTCTACATTGTCTCCTTCTGCAATTCTGTCAACTAAGCCAGAAATGTGTACGAAATACTCTGTGTTTGAACCTTCTTCGATAATAAATCCGAATCCTTTTGATTCGTTAAAAAATTTTACTGTTCCTTGTTTCATTGGTAATATATAAATAATTTAAAGGACAAATGTAGTGTTTTAAAATTCTAATACACAATAATTTATATTTATTTTTATAATAATTTGTTTATGTAGGTCAAAGAGTTGGTTTTAAACTACTTGTTATGGTGTTCAATATCTTTTAAAAAAACATATCGTTTGTTTATAGTATCCATTTTGCAATAAAAATGCTCTAATCCGTTGGTAGCAATTAAAAATTCGGCATTTAAACCCATATTATAGCGCGCCATTTGGTCAAAAGTTTGTTGTGTAATTTTAATTTTAGGAGATTTACATTCAATTATGATTAGAGGTTTTCCGTCAGTATTATGTACTAATATGTCAAAACGTTTTTTTTGCTTATTTATTAATAATTGTTTTTCAACTGCAATTAACGAAACAGGATATTTTTTTTCAATAGTTAAATATTCAATAAAATTTTGACGAACCCATTCCTCTGGAGTTAAAACAACATATTTTTTTCTAATTTTATCAAATATAAGTTGCTTATTTTCGCTACTTTTGATTTTAAATTGGTATGTAGGTAAATTTAAAACTTGCATACTACAAAGATGATAAATTTAATTCAATATTAAGAGTTTCTTTATTGAATACAAATATGTAATACTACATCATTTATTGATATATGACAGACGTACGTAAAATAGTTGCTGATATTAAACAAGGAAATATAAAACCTATTTATTTTTTAATGGGTGAAGAACCTTATTATATTGATAAAATTTCAGAATTTATTGAAAAATCAATTTTAACAGAAGAGGAAAAAGGTTTTAATCAGATGGTCTTGTATGGTCGAGATGTTTCTATTGATGATATTGTATCGAATGCCAAACGTTTTCCAATGATGGCAGAGCGTCAAGTAATAATTGTGAAAGAAGCACAAGAATTAGCTCGCAGTATCGAAAATTTAGTTCCTTATGTTGAGAATCCTCAAGTTACCACAGTTTTGGTAATGTGTTATAAATATAAGACCTTAGATAAGCGTAAAAAACTTGCTAAAATAGTTGGTAAAACAGGTGTTTTGTTTCATAGTAAGAAACTATATGAAAATCAAGTTGGTGAATGGATAAGAAAGGTTTTGTTAGGAAAAAAATATCAAATAGAGCCAAAAGCCACACAAATGTTGGTTGAATTTTTAGGTAACGATTTGAGTAGAATCAATAACGAATTGGAAAAATTGATGATTGTTGCTGCTGAAGATAAATTAATAACACCTCAATTAATTGAAGCAAATATTGGAATCAGTAAAGATTTTAACAATTTTGAATTGCGGAAGGCAGTAGGAGAGAGGCAAATTGTAAAAGCAAATCAAATTATAAATTATTTTGCGCAAAACCCTAAGTCAAATCCGTTAGTGATGACTATTTCATTGCTTAATAGTTTTTTTACTCAATTATTGCAATATCATGGTTTAAAAGATAAGTCAAAAGGAAGTGTTGCTAAAGCACTTCGTGTAAATCCATATTTTGTTGGTGATTATATTACTGCAGGACGCAATTATCCAATGCGAAAAGTATCACAAGTTATTGGTTTTTTACGTGATGCAGACCTTAAAAGTAAAGGAGTTGGCGCTGCGAATCTATCACAAGGTGATATTTTAAAAGAATTACTTTTTAAGATTATGCATTAATTTACGCAACTCGCTTTAAAAGAGGGAGCACTATTTAAGTATAAATTGTTGCTTTTGATTGTCAAAATAAATGCTTTCAGAGGTAAATAATCTATCTAATTCACCATTTTCAATAAGTTCTTGTGGATTTCCAGTTATGATTTTATCAGCAATCATTAACCATAATTCATTTGCTGATTGCAATGCTAAATGAATTTCATGCGTTGAAACGATAATGGTTTTATTTAGTTTAGAGGCTAGTTTTTTTAATAATCTAAAGGTTTCCATTTTGTATTGCACGTCTAAATGTGCTGTAGGTTCATCTAATATTATAATATTAGTATCTTGTGCTAATGCTCTTGAAATCAGCACTTTTTGGAGTTGACCATCACTCAATTCGTAGTATTTTTTTTGAGATAAATGCGAAATATTAGTGAGTTGCATTGCTTCATTTACTTTTTCGATATCAATTTTTGAAAGTGTTCCAACCCAATTCGTGTATGGTTGTCTGCCTAAAGCAATTAATTCAAAAACGGTCAAATTACTTTCTGGAAGTTTTTCTGTAAGTACCAAACCAATTTTTTTTGATAAGTTTATAGCAGTATAGGATTCTAAATTTTTCCCATCAATTTGAATAGTACCATTCAATTTTGGTTGTACTCTTGATATAGTTCGTAATAATGTAGATTTACCTATTCCGTTTTTTCCTAACAAACATACAAATGTTCCTTTTTTTAAAGTAATATCAATTCCATCTAATATAATTTCAGTTTTCTTTTTTGATGAATAACCAATTTTAAGATTTTGTATCGTTAGAATGTTCATTTTTATTTAAAATTTAGATACAGAACGCTTAGTGTAATGGCAATGCCAAAACTTAGCATTGTTCCAATCAAAACATATTCTGTTTTGTTAAAACCATCATTATTTTTAGGGCTATATCTCAATATTGATTTTGCAGCAATTAAAAAACCTACTGCTTCAAAATGGTTTGTAATCACAAATAATACAATTAGCCAACGTTCTAGTGTACCAATAATTCTTCCTGCTTTTAATAGTTCGTCATCTTTTTTAGAATCAATTTTAATTTCGATTACTATAAAGAGTTCTTTAATAAAAATATTACTTGGTTTTGAAGTTGTTAATAATAAGAAAAATAAAAGTAAATAGTTGATATTTAGATTTATAATTGGTTCATGTCCAATTTTATCATAAAAGAAAAAGGATACTACAATTAAAAGGCTACTATGTAATAATTGATCTATAAAAAATGAATATTTACCTACGCGTTTATTTTTGTTTAATTTTGGTTTGAAACCGTCAATTAGCCAATGTGTTAAAGCGATAACTAGAGATGCTATCACAAATTTTAAATCAAAAGAAAGAATCCATGAGCTTAAAAACACAATTAATATATGCCATTTTAAAAAAGGACTTTTAAAACCTTTCTTGTTTTTATTTTTTGCTTTTTTGTCGGTTTGCAAAGTATAATCAGCAATTAAATGTGCGCTTAATTGGAGTAGTAGTAAATGGATAAAACTCATAATTAAGAGGTTTTAATTGTTTTGTTATAATGATTTACAGCAGTTTCAATCGCATTCCATCCTGCGCTTATAGAGTGTTGGTTAACAACAGATTGAGTGATTTTCATGATTTTTGAAATTTCATTTTCGTTGTGTCCTAAAAGTTTATGATACACAACTTCGCATTGTTTCGCAGTTGCTTTGTTTAATATATAATCTAGAAGATCAATAATTGCAGTAAATTGATTGTTTAATTGTTCGTTTTTTGATACAAAAAACAAGGTGTTTTTGATAACAATTCGCTCTTTATTATGTGTGCTTTCAGTGTTTATTTTTCTTCCAGACATATAAATGGCTTCACCGTCTATAATCCCATTTTTAGCATCAAATCGTTTTAATTCTCCTAAGCCAATTGCAACTCTAATTCCGAAGTTCTTAAAATATTTAAAGCGTTTGTTATTTGGTTCATTTTCAAGTTTAATTGATTTTATGAAGCACTTTATTAAGATTGCAACTTGTAGTGATTGCTCAGGATTTTTTATAACACATTCTAAATAATCACCTTTAATAATACGGCAATATGCATCAAATTTAGTGTCTAATAATTTGATTAAATTTTCAACTTCTTTTTCAAGAAATCGTTTGTTGCTACTAGATAAACTGGTAAAAGAGATGATATCTCCTGATATAGTTGCTATATTCATACTTCTATTATAATGAATACAAATATACATAAAATAAAGTATTATTATACTGTAAACTACATTTACAGTCTTTTTACGCTGTAAATTACATTTAAAGCCTCTAGATACTTTAATTAATAGATTTTGTTTTTTCGTATGAGCAACCAAATTACAATAGGAGCGCCAAATAATGAAGTAATAGCATTGATAGGAAGTGTAAATTCACTTGTTGGTAACTGAGCAATCATATCAGCAATCAGCATTAGTATTGCGCCAACTAAACCAACTGCAGGAATTAGTATTTTATGATTTGAAGTGTTAAAAACTATTTTTGTTAAATGAGGAACAGCAAGACCAACAAAGGCAATAGGACCAGAAAAAGCCGTAATCACTCCAGTTAAAATGCTAGTTGTTATTAAAACTATATTTCTCGTTTTTTTGATATTAACACCTAAACTTTTTGCATAATTTTCACCAAGAAGCATGCTGTTTAATGGTTTGATTATAAAAACTAAAAAGATGATGCCAATACTGAAAATAAAACCAAAAATAGCAAGTTCATTCCAACTGAGGTTTCCTAAGCTTCCAAAACCCCAAAAAATAAATTGTTGTAATTGCTCAGCACTGCTAAAATAGGCTAATACACTTATAATTGCTGATGTAATACTACCAAACATTAATCCGATAATTAAAATAGACATCGTATTTCGCACGCTGTTTGCTGCGATTAAAACTGCTGATAAAACCAAAAAAGCACCTAAACTTGCAGCAATTGCCATTGAAAAACTTGAAAAAGCAAATGCAGAAATCCCTCCAATTAGTGTTGAACCTAAAATAAGAATTGCAACACCTAAACTTGCTCCAGAACTTATACCTAATACAAAAGGTCCTGCAAGTGGATTTCTAAAAAGTGTTTGCATTAATAAACCGCTAATTGATAATCCTGAGCCAACTAAAATAGCAGTTATGGCCTTTGGTATGCGATAATCAATGATGATGCTTTTCCATGCGTTTTTGCTAACTTCTTCGTTTAAAATAGCGGCAAAAATTTCTTTAAAAGGTATCGAAACTGACCCTAAACTAATGTTTAAAAACCAAATAAATACTAATAGAATCAGTAGAATAAAAAAAGTTGTTTTATATGATTTTTGAGGAGTCAAATTTATATAATATTTAAAAAATCGATTAATTTTTTAATGGCTTTTCCTCTATGTGAAATAGTGCCTTTTTCTTCCAATGTCATTTGAGCAAACGATTGATTAAAACCTGTAGGTTTAAAAATTGGATCGTAACCAAAGCCTTTTTCTCCGTGTTTTTTTGTTAAAATTTCTCCTGTGCAAACTCCTTCAAATAGATGTTGCTTTCCCTTTAAGTTTAAAGCAACAACAGTCCTAAACTGTGCTTTTTTATTAAGTTTATCATTCAATTCTGTTAATAGTTTTTGCATGTTTTTTTCAGAATTTGCTTTTCCAGCATAACGAGCAGAAAAAACTCCAGGAGCGCCATTTAAAGCCTCAACTTCAAGTCCTGTATCATCAGCAAAACAATCAAATCCATAATTTTTAGTGATATAATTGGCTTTAATAATCGCATTTCCCTCAAGTGTGTTAGCGGTTTCAGGAATATTTTCAGTGCATCCTATTTCTTGTAGGCTGACAATTTCAATAGAAGGAAGTAATTGTCTTACTTCTTTTAATTTATTCGGATTATTGGTTGCAAAAACTATTTTCATAATACAAATGTAAGGCAATTTTTATTGAACAGGAAGATTGCTTGTTGATTTGACTTCAGTCATTACAAAAGCACTTTGAACTTGACCAATATTTTCAATAGAAGCTAATTTTTTTGCTACAAAATCATGGTATTCATCCATGTTTTTTACCATTACTTTAATCAAATAATCATAAACTCCTGCTGTATGATAGCATTCTATAACTTCGTCAAACTGTAAAATATCTTGCTCAAATTTTGATATAAATGTAGCTTCATGGCTCTTTAAGGTAACATTTGAAAAAACCAATAACGATAATCCTATTTTTTTTCTATTTAGAACAGCTTTGTATGATTCAATAAATTTTTCTTTTTCTAGGCGTTTTATACGCTCAAAAATTGGAGTTGCTGTCAAATTTAACTTTGATGCCAACTCCTTGATGGTATATTTTCCGTTTTTTTGTAAAAGTCTTAAAATTGCTTTATCGGTTGCGTCAAGTTTCATAGATTTTTATTCTGATGAATGATTATATTTAATACAAATATAGAATATTAATCTTAATAAAATAATAAGTTAGAATTAAATACTAATTATTGTCAATAAATTGGAATAATAACCTTTGTGTATTAATTTTGAACAGAATACGAACCGTTAAAATTTAATACTAATGAGTGCACATAAATTCAATCCAGAAAGTTTAATGATGTCTTATGGTTATAAGCCAGAACTATCTGAAGGAGCAATAAAATGCCCTATTTTTCAAACATCAACTTTTGTTTTTAAAACCGCTGAAGAAGGTAAAGCATTTTTTGAAATTGCTTATGGATTAAGAGAAAAAGAACAGACAGAAGAGTTAGGACTAATTTATAGTCGCTTAAACAATCCTAATTTAGAAATATTAGAAAGCAGATTGTCTTTATGGGATCAAGCAGATGATTGTGCTTTTTTTGAAAGCGGAATGGCAGCAATAAGCACTGTTTTACTTGAATTTTTAAAACCAGGAGATTTATTGGTGTATTCTAATCCAGTTTATGGAGGTACAGATCATTTTGTAAATCATTATTTACCAAGTATTGGTGTTGATGTTTTAGGCTTTCATCCAGATGAATCTCCATCTGAAGTGAAAAAAATGATAGAGGCAACAGGTAAATCTGATAAATTGGCGATGATTTATATGGAAACTCCAGCTAATCCAACCAATGATTTGATTGATATTGAGGCTTTTGTAGAATTGGCAAGTCAATATAGTACTTCAGATAAAAAAGTATTTACAGTAGTAGATAATACATATATGGGACCACTTTGGCAGCATCCGTTACAGCACGGCGCAGATATGGTTTTGTATTCAGCAACTAAATATATTGGAGGTCATAGTGATTTGATTGCAGGTGCAGTTCTTGGTAATCAAGAAGTGATGGCGCGTGTAAAAGGCTTACGTACTTTTTTAGGAAATATGATTAGTCCAAATACGGCTTGGTTGCTACTTCGTAGTTTAGAAACCTTAAAAGTGCGAATGGACAAACAGACTCTTAATGCGCAAAAAGTTGCAACATATCTAAATGCGCACCCAAAGATTGAAAGTGTTAATTATTTAGGATTGTTAAATGAAGATTCTGAGCAATATAAAATTTATAAAAAACAATGTACTTCGCCTGGAGCAATGATTACTCTTTACATTAAAGGAGGAGAAAAAGAAGCATTTCAGTTTTTAAATAATTTAAAATTGATAAAAATTGCGGTAAGTTTAGGAGGAACGGAGTCTTTGGCGCAACATCCTATGACAATGACACATGCAGGAGTAGAACCTGAACATAGAAAACGTATGAAAATAAATGAGCAAATGGTACGTATATCAATTGGTGTTGAAGATGCTGATGATATTATTTGGGCAATTTCTCAAGCGTTAGATAAAGTTTAAATAATGAGTATTATCACTCGTGATGATACGGTTCGTTTTTAAGGATAGTAAAGCCGCGATACAGTTGCTCAACTACAAATAAGCGAATCATTTGATGGGAAAATGTCATTTTAGATAATGATATTTTCCCATTTGATTTTTTATACACTGCATCCGAAAATCCATAAGGTCCTCCAATAACTAATACCAATTGTTTGATGCCTGAATTCATCTTTTTTTGAAGGAATTTAGCAAATTCTATAGATCTAAATTCTTTTCCTTTTTCATCTAATAAAATTAATTGGTCAGTAGGTTGCAGTTGTTTTAAAATTAATTCACCTTCTTTTTCTTTTTGTTGATTTTCAGATAAATTCTTTACATTTTTAATGTCTTGAATGATGGTAATTTCAAACTTTATGTAGTGTTTAAGCCTGTTTTTATAGGTTTCTATTAATTGCTGTAAATTTTTATCATCGGTTTTACCAATGGCAAGGAGTTTTATTTTCATGTAATATTGTATAATTCTTTATTGAAAAATTCGTCTAAATTTAAAAGGATTACTTTTAGATGTTTTATTTTGTAAATATAAAAAAGTATTTTTGTTTAAAATTAAATTTAATGATAAGTCAAGAACAGTTTCAAAAAGAATTAGAAATAATTATAACAAATGCGATAAGAGAAGATGTAGGAGATGGAGATCACAGTTCATTGGCGTGTATCCCTAAAACGGCAACAGGAAAAGCAAAACTGTTGGTTAAAGATGAAGGAGTTATTGCAGGAGTTGCTTTTGCAAAAATGATTTTTGAATATGTTGATAAAAATTTAGAAGTAGAAACCTTAATTAATGATGGCGAACAGGTTAAATATGGCGACATCGTTTTTTATGTAACAGGAAGTTCGCAATCTATACTAAAAGCAGAGCGCTTGGTGCTTAATTCAATGCAACGAATGAGTGCAATAGCAACTAAAACCCGTTCTTTTATGGATTTGTTAAAAGGCACAAAAACTAAGGTATTAGATACACGTAAGACAACTCCTGGAGTTCGTGCTATCGAAAAATGGGCAGTAAAAATTGGTGGAGGAGAAAATCATCGTTTTGCTTTATATGATTTGATTATGCTAAAAGACAATCACATTGATTTTGCTGGAGGAATTACAAAGGCCATCAATAAAACCAAAGGCTATTTAAAAGAAACCAATAAAAATTTAAAAATAATTGTTGAAGCACGAAGTTTGACAGAAATAGAAGAAATATTACAATCTGACGGAATTTATCGTATATTGATAGATAATTTTAATTATGATGACACTCGCAAAGCAGTTGAATTAATAGGTACTAAATGTTTGACAGAATCAAGTGGAGGAATCAATGAAAATACGATACGAAAATATGCTGATTGTGGTGTAGATTTTATTTCTTCAGGCGCATTAACGCATTCGGTTTATAATATGGATTTGAGTTTGAAAGCAGTTTAGGA
>CAMZLV010000084.1 GCA_947311835.1 uncultured Lutibacter sp.
CATGTGTTTAAATGTTTAAAATTCAATTAAATATACAACTTTTCAGTTGAAATGAGTAACTTTTTTAATCTAATTTATAATGCACAACGGGTATACTTAATGCAAATGTATTTAGTTAAATATCTCAAAATCTGATATGTAGTGTTATTGATGTATACATTTACCTGTTTGAAGTGTAATTGACGTAAATTAAAATTACTATTTTTCTATAAACGAAGAGAAAAAATCAAAAACAACCTATTTATAACTTTTCACTATATTTGAAAAAATAAAATTTATGCATCGTATTTTAACAATTCTACTTATTTCATCACTGTTTCTATTAAGTTGCAAAAGCCAAACCAATAAAGAAATGACTACTCATAAATATACAAATGATTTAATTCACGAAACAAGTCCTTATTTACTTCAACACGCGTACAATCCTGTAGATTGGAAACCGTGGAACCAAGAAACTTTAGACTTGGCAAAAAAAGAAAATAAACTTATTATCATTTCTGTTGGATATTCAGCTTGTCATTGGTGTCATGTTATGGAGCACGAAAGTTTTGAAAATGATTCTGTAGCCAAGGTAATGAACGCACATTTTATCAGCATAAAGGTTGATAGAGAAGAGCGTCCGGATGTAGATCAAGTATATATGAATGCTGTTCAATTAATGACAGGTCGTGGCGGATGGCCTTTAAATTGTATTGCCCTTCCTGATGGAAGACCTATTTTTGGAGGCACCTATTTCCAAAAAGATGAATGGATTAAAGCACTAAACCAATTAGCAGATTTATATAAAAATAATCCTGAAAAGGCAGAAGAATACGCTACAAATTTAACTGAAGGCGTAAAAAACTCTGAATTAGTACCTTTTAATCATAATGAAGCAACATTTACAAAAAAAGACATTGATAATATTGTAGAAGTTTGGAAAAAACAATTTGACTATACACTTGGCGGTAATAATCATGCTCCGAAGTTTCCAATGCCAAACAACTATCATTTTTTATTAAGATATGGTGTACAAGCAAAAAATAATGAAATTATAGATTACACCAATACAACGCTTACTCAAATGGCTTTTGGCGGAATGTACGATCAAATAGGAGGCGGTTTTGCACGGTATTCAACCGATAAAAAATGGCACGTTCCTCATTTTGAAAAAATGCTGTATGACAACGGTCAATTGGTTAGTTTATATGCTGATGCTTATCGCGTTTATAAAAACGATTTGTACAAAGAAACCGTTGAAGAAACCTTAGCGTTTGTTGAGCGAGAATTGATGGACGGTAAAGGCGCGTTTTATTCGTCTTTAGACGCTGACAGTTTAGACGAACATAACCATCTTGAAGAAGGCGCTTTTTATGTTTGGAAAAAAGAGGAATTACAGCAAATTTTAAAAAATGATTTTGACTTATTTAAGGACTACTACAATATCAATTTTTACGGTCATTGGGAAAAAGAAAACTATGTACTTATCAGAAAAAAAACAGATAACCAATTTGCTAAAGACCATCATTTAACTTTATCAGAAGTAAAAAATAAGGTTGCAAGTTGGAAAGAAACACTTCTAAAAATACGCAGTAAAAAAGAACGTCCAAGATTAGATGACAAAACCTTAACCTCATGGAACGCACTGATGTTAAAAGGATATGTTGATGCTTATAGTACTTTTAACAATCATCATTATTTAGAAGTCGCGCTAAAGAATGCAAAATTTCTACTCGCTTTTCAATTAAGAGAAGATGGTGGATTAAATCATAATTATAAAGACGGACGAAGCACTATTAATGGATATCTTGAAGATTATGCTACGGTAATTGATGCTTTTATCTCATTATATGAAGTAACATTAGATGAAAGATGGTTAAACACAGCAAAGCAATTAACTGACTATACTTTTGACCATTTTTTTGACACCAAAAGTCATTTTTTCTTCTTTACTTCTAATCAAGACTCGGACTTGATTGCACGTAAAATGGAAATTACCGATAATGTAATTCCAGCGTCTAACTCTATAATGGCACGAAATTTAGAAAAATTAAGTCATTATTATTCTAATTCTCATTATGCCAAAACTAGCAAGCAAATGTTAAACAATGTAAAAGAAGATATCTTTAAATATCCCTCAGGATATTCTAATTGGTTACAATTAATGAGCGACTATGTTGGAGATTATTATGAAATAGCCGTTTCAGGAAAAAATGCTTTAAATAAAATTAAAGAATTAAATAAGCATTACATTCCTAACAAATTAATTGCAGGAGCAACTAAAAAAAGCAACTTGCCGTTAATGCAAGATAGATATAATGAAGGTGAAACGCTTATATATATATGTGTAGATGGTGCATGCCAACTACCTCAAACAGAAATAAAAGAAGCGTTAAAACAACTAAAAAAAACTTTTGATTAATGAAACCAATTAAAATATTTGTACTATTATTTTTACTATTTTCTTTAGATATACTCTGTCAAGAAAGCGGAAATAACACCATAAGAAATAGCGCCATTAAAAATGGAATTGGTTTAGGAAGTGTACTTGCAGTAGTAACATCTTGGGAGAGAAACAAATCGGTTTTACTTGCGTTTTTACATGGTATTTTTAGTTGGTTTTATGTAATTTACTTTGTGCTTACTAGAAAACCTGAAGAACATCAATAAAGATTTTAAAAAACCATATTTGGAATGCCTTTTGCATTACAAAATAAACAAAACAATAACCATGAAACATTTAATTATTATAGCACTCATAGTATTAACATCTTGCTCAAGTAAAAAAGAAATTATGAAAGAAAATACTATTGATGGAACTTGGATTGTGAATACACTTCAAGAAATAAGTGAAACGACTTTAAATAGTAATAAAACCAAACCTTTTATTAGAATTGAAGGGACTAAAATTACAGGAAATAACGGCTGTAATACCATTATGACTTCTTTTTCCGAAGTGTCTAAAAACACATTTGTTATAAATTTAATTGCCGAAACACGTATGTTTTGTCCTCAAATGGAAATTCCGAATGCATTTAACTCACTTTTAAAAGAAAGTGTATCATATAAAATATCAGGAAATACGTTGACTTTTTTAGATAAAAACAACCAAACTACAATTACATTTAACAAAAAACAATAGTTATAATATGATTAAAAACAGTCTATTTACCGCCATTATATGCGTATTATTAATAAGTTGCGCAAAAAAAGAAGAAAAACCTACATCTTTTTCGGTTGGTATTATTACTGATTGTCAATATTGTGACTGCGAAATAAAATGGAATCGCTATTATAAAAAATCTCCTGAACGTCTCAAAAATGCAGTTGCCGAATTAAATAAACACGATTTGAAATACACCATTCATTTGGGTGATTTTATTGATCAATATATAGAGAGTTTTGATTCGATTGTTCCAACTTGGAATAGCCTAAAATCGCCTTCATATCACGTACTTGGTAATCATGATTTTTCGGTTGCTGACAGTTTAAAACATGTAATCTTTGATAAACTCAATTTAAAAAAACGTTATTACAGTTTTGAACAAAATAATTGGAAATTTATCGTTTTAGACGGAAATGATTTGAGTGTTTATGGCGCTTTAGATTCATTAAAAATGAAAGAAACTACCGAACTGTTTAACAAAATAAAAAGCGCCTCATTGCCCTATGCTAAGCCTTATAACGGCGGAATTAGCAAGGAGCAATTTAATTGGTTAGAACAAGAACTTAACGCTTCAAACAACAAAAATGTAGCAATTTATTGCCACTTTCCTTTGCTACCAATTGCCAATGACAATCTTTGGAATACGGTAGAAGTACAAGAATTGATTAAAAAATATCAGAATGTTAAAGTGTTTTTAAACGGTCATAATCATGAAGGCGCTTATGTGTATAAAGATAAGGTGCATTTTTTAACTTTTAAAGCAATGGTAAACTCAGCAGATTCAACAGCATTTTCTATAGGTGAATTTTATCAAGATAGCCTTGTAATTAAAGGTTATGGAAAAGAAAAAAACAGAACTTTAACATTTTAATACTGACCTATTTTGGCTTTACATTTGTCATAAAATCTTTCAAATAAAATGGCTCAAAATAGGCCACATTTTCAAAATTATTTTTCAAAAAACTAGCATATGACAATTGTGCCATTTCTTTTGCTGATGGCAATTTATCATCAATAAAAAAAGCGTTTTTGTGAGTAATGATTGTTTTTGTTTTTTCTACTCCATCACCAATAAAATAAACGTTTTGCTTTGCTAAATATTCAGAAAAAGAATGTTCATCTAAAATTTGAGCCTCTATTTTTCTAAGGTTTTTGTTAGTTGATGAAAAAACAGCGCTATATACTTCCATTCTACGTGCATCAAGCATTGGAATAATAATTCCATCATTAATATTGGCTTGTAAAGATAGTGCTTGTAGTGTATCTATTGCTATCAACGGAATATCTAAAGCATAACATAAACCTTTAGCAGAAGAAACGCCTATACGAAGTCCTGTATAAGATCCTGGACCCTTACTAACTGCAATTGCATCAACGTCTTTTAACGTTTTTTTTGCTTGAGTTATTACATCTTCTATAAAAACGTGTAATTTTTCGGCATGAGAATAATTGCCATTATTTAATTCTTTTAATGCAATTACTTTACCATTTTCTGCTAATGAAACTGAGCAGTTTTTTGTAGCGGTTTCTATGTTTAATATCAATGCCATAATAGGTGCAAAGATACACGATTTACAAAAACAAACGAGGATGACTAAAAAGTATTTATTTTGGCATTTTGAACGCAGTCAAAAAATCACTATTATTTGATAATAAACTAATTATCACTTTTGAAGATTCTTCAATTCATTCAGAATGACACTTTTCAGACAACCTCGTTTGAAAACTAATTATTAACTGAATTTTTATTCTAATACGATTGTTTTTCCTAGATAAAAATCTAAAACTTTTGTTTTAAATACAAAATCATATTTTGCAGTAACCAACGCTGACTCAGCATTTAACAATCGCAATCTTGCCTGATCTAAATCAAAAGCGTTCATTGCACCTAAAGAGTATCTTTCTTGTGAATTATCAAATGATATTTTTTGTGCTGCTAATGATTTTTGCGCTGCTTCATATGTTCTATAAGCTGCTTTAGCATCAGTAAATGCACGTTGTATGGTTGTTTCTAATTCTAATTTAATTCGCTCTAATTCTAATTGTGAATTTTCTTCTTGTATTCTAGATTTTGCTACGGCTGTTTTATTTTGAAACCTTGAAAAGATAGGAATTGAAGCGTTTACCGTAAGATTATGACCTTTATTGATATCTAATTCTTTAAAAAAACCTTGTTTTAAAAAATCTTGTTTTGCTTCACTCCATACCGAACCAAATCGATAGCCTAAAGAAATTGTAGGCATAAATCTGCTTTTTGAAATTTCTGTACCTAATTTTGCGCTTTCTATGTTTTTCTCTGCTTTTTTCACTTCACTTCTATGCGTATATGCATAGTCTAAAATTGGTGTTACATCATCATATAACACAATTTCTGAAGGCGTACCTATTTCAATATCAGCAACATCAAACCCTTTAAAAGGAACTTGTAAGAGTTGTGATAATGTTAATTTAGCCAATTCTATATTGTTTTGAGCAACGGTTATTTTTTGAAAATCATTACTTAGCGTTGCTTCTACGTCTTGGATGTTAGCTCTTGGTTGCACTCCTGCATTCACTAATTCTTTTACTTGCTTTAACTGTTTTTGAGTAAAATCATATTGTTGTTCTGCAATTGCAAGATTTTCTTTGTTAAAAAGGATATTTAAATACGAATTTACAACATTAAGCGAAAGGTTGTCTTTAACTATATTAAGGTCTAATTCACTTGTTTCTAAGTTGAGTTGCGATTGTTTATATAGATTTTTATTTCTAAAACCATTAAATAACGTTTGATTCGCATTTATACTATAGTTAAACGAATGCGTAGTTTGATTGTTTATTCGCTGATTAGAAACAGGATCAAAACCAGAACCAATACTAAGACCTTGACCTAAACTTCCGCTTACATTTGGTAAAAAAGCACCTTTAGAAGCCTTTATATCCTGTTTGTTAACCAACAAGGTGTTTTGACCTTGCTTTATTGAAATGTTGTTTTCTATGGCTTGATTTACGCACTCTTGAAGTGTCCATTTTTTGGTTTGCGCAGTTATTGAAATACTTAATAAAAGTATTAAAACTAGTAGAAATTTTGTTTTCATATATGTATTTTAAAGTTTGTCAGTTCAATTTATATTGATAAGACGAGTAAAACTACAATATGTTACAAAAAACTAATCTTATAAAAATGTTAATTCTTGTTTTTCATTTTATACTTATATAAAAAGTAAAACAAAGTGCCTATTAAAATATATGGAAATGCCATCAAAAATAAAATTCCATTATTTAAACCTTCAGCCATTTGAGCGTCTCCACTCTCCACAACGGCTTTACACATAGCACATTGAGATAATCCTTTAAAAACAAAGGATAAAGAAAAAAGAATAAAGAGTATCGTTTTTTTCATTTTTTAAGTATAATATGGTGAAATCATTAAATAAACAACAACTCCAGTTATAGCTACATACAACCAAAGTGGAAAGGTAATTTTTGCGATTTTTTTATGCTGCGGAAACTTCCCTAATCTAGCTCTCATATAGGTAATCAAAACAAATGGAATAACGGCAATAGAAAGCACTATATGACTAATCAGTACAATAAAGTAGATTGTTTTTTCAACTCCTTGTCCTCCAAATTTAGTAGAATTTGATGTCATATGATAAAGCACATACAGTATTAAAAACAATACTGATAATACCATTGCTGTTTTAATTAATTTTTCATGCAATGCACGATTACCTTTTTTTATTGAAACAACTGCTAACACTAACACAACTGCTGTAATTGCATTGGTTGTTGCATAAATTGGCGGTAAAAAAACAGGTAATTCGATATCAATTTTCACACCAAATAATCCTGCAATTGCCAATGGTAAAACTATTGATAATACAGTAATAATTCGATTGTATTTTTTTTCTTCGGATGTTTTCATTGGTTTTACTACTCTTTTAAAAGCAACTTAATATCTTGTATTAATTCGTTTATTTGATTCGGAAATTCGTTTTCTCTTATGGCTCTATAATACATTATAGGATTGCCAAGCTTATCGTATCTAGAGCGAATATGACCTTGTTTATCTACCAATGCAAATAATCCTGAATGCTCAAAGCCTCCAACTTCTTTTCCTGCAGTTCCTGCATACAGTTTAAATCCATTATTCGCTAAAGCAAATACTTCTTCTTGTGATTTTCCTGATAATAAATGCCAATTCGGACTCGTCATTTTATATTCTTTAGCATACTTTTTTAAAACCTCAGCACTATCATGTGATGGATCTATAGATATAGAAGCAATTCCAAAATTAGGATTTCCCAAAAAAGCCTCTTGTACTTTTACCATTTCTTTGCTCATTATTGGACAAATTGTTGGACAAGTCGTAAAGAAAAACTCAACTACATAGACTTTACCTTTATATGTATCGTTTGTAATTGTTTTTCCGTCTTGATTTGTAAACTCAAATGATGGTACTTTAGAAAAAATTGCCAATTCAGGTTTAGAAAAGTATTTTACTACTTTTGGCACAGTATATATTCCGAAAATTAAAATAATAAATGATATTCCTATATAAGATTTGTCTTTCATTTGTGTTATTTTAGAAGTTCTCTTTCTCGTTTTCTACGTTTTTCCTTTTCCATAGATTTTTTGAGTTGATAATAAATCACTTTAATATCTTTACGCATTTTATTTCGTAAGTCTGCAACGGAAAACATATCATATCCATACAATTTTCCATCTTTGGTATCTTCATCGTCTTTTCTACCGCGCAAACGCAGTTTTCTATCTATAATAAAAGTGTGCGTTGATGCATAATGATCGTCTAAAGTATATGGTGTATCAAAACTATTAAAAATAGTTACCAATTCCTCTTTTGATACAAATACAAATTTCCATTTACTCGCATCAGTATACATTCCTAACCGTTTATGAAGTTCTTTGACTTGTTCTTCCATTCCTTTTGGAAGTATTACTACTGTTTGAAAGTATATATTACCACTAAATCGCTTATAAATAACTTCATTTACATTAGAAATTGCATCTTTTGAGGCTTTAAAATCATCACCAAAAAAACATACAATTGAAAAATGGTCTTTAAATGTTTCGTCACCTTTAATATCTACCACATTTTCGGTCAAAATTGGCAAATTGGCATATTTATAAATCCCTAAAGAAAGAAATATATAAAACAACAAAGGCACTATAAAAAGGCTAAAAAAAACGATAAATTTCTTGTTTTTCATAATTTTAAATCAAAAAAAAGGTGGAAAAATCCACCTTAATATGTTTTATTATTTCTAATTAATAATCCCAATTTGCGTAATTAGCAAGCATTTCGTGTATATGATTACCTTCTAATAGTAATAATATCATCAAATAACTGATTAAGAATACTCCTGTCCAAACTACTGAGCGTCTAAACCATTTTTTTTCATCTTTCATATGCATAAAATACCATGTAATACCGTATGCTTTTACTAATGTAAGTATAAGGAATATCCAGTTTAAAGGACTTGTACCTAAAAAGTTCGATAAATGTAATGATGCTGGTTTTATAATCCCTAAGACTACCTCTACAATAGTTACTAAAGATAAAAAACCAAATACCTTCCAAATAATTGCCGTGTGTGATTCGTGTGTATTGTGTGTGTTTGCCATTTTAATTTTTTATTTTAATTATACTAAGTAGAAGAATGTGAATACAAATACCCAAACTAAATCTACAAAGTGCCAGTATAAACCTACTTTTTCTACCATTTCATAACTTTTTCTTTTTTCGTAAGTACCTACAATTACGTTAAAGAAAATGATAATATTAAATACTATTCCTGAGAATACGTGAAAACCGTGAAACCCAGTAATAAAGAAAAAGAAATCGGCAAATAATGTTTTACCGTATTCATTAGCCTTTAGGTTTGCACCATTAACTACTGCTTTTGCTTCTGCTAAATATCGTAAACCTGCATCTCTTGGTAGTATTTGTTTGGTTTTATTAGCCAAATCAGTTTTTTCAGTTCTAATACTTAATTCAGGATGTTTTTTAAATGCTTCAGTTACTTCAGCAACAGTAAATTCTGGTATTGCCGCTTCTGTAACAAACCATAATCCTGTATTACGTGTGTGCTGTGCTCTTTCACTTCCGTGCGAAGTTACAAAACTTTCTAAGGCTACTTGATGTCCTGCTTCATTTACAAATTGTATGATTTTTCCATCATTCATTTGAATTGCTCCGTAAGAACCATTGATAAAAGTTTTCCATTCCCAAGCTTGAGAACCTACGAAAATCATCCCTCCAATAATAGTTGCTAGCATATACCAAGCTACTTTATTTTTTTTCATTTGATGTCCTGCATCTACTGCCAATACCATTGTTACAGATGATGCAATAAGTACAAATGTCATTAGCGCAACATAAATCATTGGAAAATCACCATGAACAAAAGGAACGTGCGTAAATACTTGATCAGCAATCGGCCAAGCATCAATAAATTTAAATCGCATTAATCCATAAGCAATAATAAATGCTGAAAATGTAAGTGCATCTGATACGATAAAAAACCACATCATCATTTTTCCATAACTCGCTCCTAATGGTTTTCCTTCTGATTTATCGTCAGCCCAAGAGTGATGTTCGTTAGTAGCAACGGTTGCTTCCATATAAAATAGTTTTAGTTTTAGTTATTTAGTTGTGCCAAATTTACAAAATTTTATCATCTAATAAAATAGAAAAATAAAAAGAGTAAAATCCATAATATATCAACAAAGTGCCAAAAGATTGCTCCCAACTCCAAACCGAGTGTTTTCGTGGCAGTGTAGCGTTTCTTTAAATGATTATAAATAACAGTAAGTAGCACTATAAAACCTGCCGCAACGTGTAATAAGTGCGCAAATGATATAACGATCATCAATGAAGACGACACAACACTACCTTCTCCAACAAAGTATAATCCAGAGTCTCTCAATTGATAAAATCCTTGTATTTGATAAAAAACGAAGCCTATACCAAACAATAATGTTAACAACAGAAAAATGGTTGTTTGCAATCTGTTATTTTTGCGTATTGCTTTTTCTGCTAGAAAAAAAGTTATACTACTCATCAATAACAAAAGAGTACTAGCATATAATGCTAAAGGCAATTCAAAAGAAACCCAATCTTCTCTATTGCTACTTATCACATATGCGCTTGTTAAACCTACAAACATCATTGTCATACTTACCATTGAAACCCATAACATTGGTTTGGCTGATTTTTGTTGCGCTATTTTATATTCTGCTGCTAAATTTTGTTCATTCATTAGTGTAAATATTTATCTACTACGTAGATGATTTGTATTAAAGTAATGTAAAGCACGCTAGAAAGCATTAACTTTCTTGCTATTTTATCTGTTTGATGTTTGAATAACCGTATTGCATAATACAACATTAATGCACCAAGCAAAAAAATTAATACAGCCGTTATAGGGTAAATCCAAAATTGTCCTGTTTGTTTTAATACAGGAATAATAGATACCAACATCATAACAATAGTATATAATATGATTTGTTTTATTGCTCCTCTATCTTTTTTCTTCATAGGAAGCATATTGAATCCTACTTTTTTATATTCATCAAATTGCAACCAACCAATTGCCCAAAAATGAGGGAATTGCCAAAAAAATTGAATCATAAACAAAATTCCTGCTTCAATACCGAAATGATTTGTAGCAGCAACCCAACCAAGCATAAATGGAATGGCTCCAGGAATAGCACCAACAAAAACCGTTAATGGTGTCACTGATTTTAAAGGTGTATAAGCACTTGTGTATAAAAATATAGATATTGCTCCAAATAAAGCTGTTTTCGGATTGATGTAATACAGCATCCCTATTCCTAGTATAGCAAATGATACAGCAATAGTTAATGCAGTATTAACTGACATTCTTCCTGTTGGTATAGGTCTATTCATGGTGCGTTTCATCAATGCATCGGTATCTTTTTCAATAATTTGGTTGAATGCGTTGGATGCGCCTACCATAAAAAAACCGCCAATCATAAGAAAAATTAAAACCGTATAATCTAC
>CAMZLV010000085.1 GCA_947311835.1 uncultured Lutibacter sp.
GCTGATTATGCAGCGATGGAGGCTTTTAAACGATATTATTTTTAAAAATCATTGAATGTTAAAGATCTATAAATCCCTTTTTATTTTAAGTGTATTTTTTAATTTTCTCTTTGTTGACGCACAACCAAAATTGGCGAACAAATATAATTTAATGCCTTGGCCAAAGGAAATTAAAGAAAATTCGGGTAAATTTTTAATAAAAGAGAATTTTACGGTATCGATTTCAAACAATCATTCAAAAAAACTTCAACGATACGCAACTAAATTTATAAGACGATTAACAAATACAACAGGAGTTTTTATTGATGAAGGTTTTCCTATAAAGAATCAAAATAGTTCATTGCTAATTCAATATGATAAAAGCGTAGATGTTGTTTTAGGTATTGATGAATCCTATGAATTGTTAATATTAAAAGAACAAATAAAAATCAATGCAAAAACAGATGTTGGCGCAATGAGAGCGCTAGAAACATTATTGCAATTAATAACATATGATACCAATGATTTTTATTTTCCAGCAGTTACCATTAAAGACGCTCCAAGATTTATTTGGAGAGGCTTAATGATTGATGCAGCAAGGCATTTTCAGCCAATTAATGTCATCAAAAGGAATCTTGATGCAATGGCATCAGTTAAAATGAATGTTTTTCATTGGCATTTAACCGATGATCAAGGGTTTAGAGTTGAATCAAAAGTGTATCCAAAATTACAAGAATTAGCATCAGATGGATTGTATTATACTCATAATCAAATAAAAGAGATTGTAGAATACGCAACTGATTTAGGAATACGAGTTATTCCCGAATTTGATATTCCAGGTCATGCTACAGCAATTTTAACTGCGTATCCAGAATTGGGAAGTAAAGATGATTACGAATATAAAATAGAGCGTTTTGCAGGTATTTTTAATCCAACATTAAATCCAATAAAAGATGAAACCTATGTTTTTTTAGAGAATTTATTTACAGAAATAGCACCCTTATTTCCTGATGAGTATTTTCATATTGGAGGAGATGAAAATTCAGGTAAACATTGGGATGAAAATAAGAAAATTCAGCAGTTTAAAGAAGCACATGGTTTTAAAACCAATCATGATTTACAAACATATTTTAATATCAAACTTGAAAAAATATTAAAAAAACTCAATAAAAAATTAATGGGTTGGGACGAAATAATGACTGATGGAATACCAACTACAGCAGTTATACATTCATGGAGAGGCACAAACGAAGGACTTGAACAAAGCACACTTATAGAGGCTGCAAAAAGAGGCTATCAAACTGTTTTGTCAAACGGATATTATATTGATCAAATGTTTTCAGTTGCAAGTCACTATACGGTCGATCCAATTGGAAACGCAATTCTAACCAAAGAAGCGCGAAAGAATATACTAGGAGCAGAAACAACAATGTGGAGCGAATTAGTAACGCCTCTTACTATTGATTCTAGAATTTGGCCTCGTACTGCTGCAATTGCCGAGCGGTTTTGGTCACAAAAAGAGGTAGTTAATGTTGAGAATATGTATAAGCGATTAACTGTTATTAGCCGTAATTTAGAAGGACTAGGAATTGAGCATATCAAAAATAAAAAGGTAATTTTAAGAAATCTTACAAAAGATGAGAATATCACTTCAATTGAAGTGCTTTCAAACATTTGCGAACCCTTAAAACTATATTATCGAAATAAAGGAGGAACTGAATATAAAACATTCTCACCTTTCACGTTATTTGCTGATGCTTGTACTGTTGACGCAATTGATGCTTGGAAGTTTAATGAAATTGTAAACCAATACATAGAAAAACCATCAGATTTAAATAAAGGGGAATTAATGTATTTCTTTGATCAATGGATGGTTAATTATACTGATTTTAAAGCGTTAAAATCAAATCCGAATTTAGTGAAATTAAATAAATCCTATGCGAGTTTAAGTGAGTTAGCACACATCTATAAAGATATTTTATCAAACAAAAAAAACTCAAATCAATGTAAATCAATTGAACAGCATTTGGCAATTATACAAAAACCTTTTGAAGATGTAGAATTTGCAATTTATGATGATTTAGAAAAACTATATACCTATTTTAAAAAGGTGAAAAAATAAAGGTAAAATTTTATATATTTGTTAATACGATAATATAAAATTTAACAAGTATAAATGAAGTTAATAAAAGTAAAATACCTGCAAATTGTCCTCCCTTTTTTTATACTGCTAGTGTTATTCACTTCTTGTGAACAAACGACACAAAAGAAAGTAGCAAAAGAAACAAACCAAAAAGAACCTACTTTATTTACTTTATTAGATAATACAAAAACAAATATTCATCAATTAAACAAGGTGACAGAAACCTTACAATTCAACTTTTTAAATTATCCTTATATCTACACAGGTTCAGGAGTTGCAGTTGGCGATATAAATAATGATGGATTAGAAGATATTTACTTTTCATCAAACCAAGGCTCCAATAAACTATATATTAATAAAGGAAATTTTGAGTTTGAAGACATCACCATAAAAGCAAAAGTAACCGATGAAAAAGGGTGGTCGACTGGAGTTACAATGGTTGATATAAACAATGATGGTTGGTTAGATATTTATGTGTGTAAATCAGCATCATTAAATAGTCATGAATTAAGAAAAAACAAACTTTTTATCAATCAAAAAGATGATACTTTTAAAGAAGAAGCAGAAAAATATGGTATAGATCATTTCGGTTTTTCAACACAAGCCTATTTTTTTGATTATGACCTTGATGGTGATTTGGATATGTATTTAGTAAACCATCGCCAAGATTTTAGAAACAATACACAAATCAGTTCTGAAATTCAACGAAACAAACAAGAATACAATTCCGATCAATTATTTCGAAATGATGGAAATCGTTTTACAAACGTTACAAAACAAGCAGGAGTAGAGAATAAGGCTTGGGGATTAAGCGCATCAATAGGAGATTTTAACAATGACAATTTACCAGATATTTATGTAGCAAATGATTTTTTAGAACCTGATTTTTTATACATAAATCAAGGTGACGGAACTTTTAAAGATGAAATTTTAAAGCGATTAAAACACATCTCATTTAATAGTATGGGTTCTGATTATGCTGATTTTAACAATGATTTAAATCCAGATTTAATAGTTTTAGATATGATGGCAGAAGACCATATTAGAAGTAAAGAAAATATGGCAACAATGAGTACTGAAAACTTTAATGCTATGGTTAAAGTAGGTTATCATCATCAATATATGTCGAATGTTTTGCAACTGAATAATGGAGATGGAACCTATAGCGAAATAGGTCAATTAGCAGGAATTAATAAAACCGATTGGAGTTGGGCACCTCTTATTGCTGATTTTGATAATGATGGCTTTAAAGACTTATTTGTGACTAATGGAATTGAAAATGACTTGTCAAACCAAGATTTTAGAAACAACATTAGAAATAACATTAGCAAGCGTAAAAAAATATCGTTAGATGAAGCAATAGGTTTAATGCCTTCATCAAAATTGCATAACTATATGTTTAAAAACAATACAGATTTAACCTTTAGTAATGTTTCAAAAAAATGGGGTTTCGATAAAAAAATCAATTCAAATGGCGCTGTTTATGTTGATTTAGATAATGATGGAGATATAGATATCATTATGAATAACCAATCAGAAGAAGCAACTATTTATAAAAACAATTCTACCAATAATTATATTTCATTTACCCTTAAAGGTAGTCCAAAAAATATTGGAGGAATTGGTGCTAGAATATACGTATTTGCGGATGACTTAACACAATTCAAACAGCATTATACAAGTAGAGGTTATCAATCTTCGGTAACCAATAAAATTCATTTTGGTTTAGGAAATAAAACAAAGGTTGATAGCGTAAAAATTATTTGGAACGATGGAAAAGAGCAAATAATAAATAAAAATAGAATTAATTCAACAAGTGTATTAGATTATAAAAATGCCCATAAAAAATTGGTTAAAAGCAGTTTAAATAAAGGGTTATTTACATCCATAGAACCAAAAAGTGTAGGGATAAATTATCAGCAAAAAGAAAACGAATTTGATGATTATAAGTTGCAATTGTTATTGCCTCAAAAACAATCAGAGCAAGGAAAAGCGATATGCGTAGGTGATGTTAATAACGACGGATTAGATGATTTTTTTGTTGGAAATGCTAAAGATCAAGTAGCGTCATTATTTATTCAAAAATCAAATGGAAAATTTGTAAAAACCAATCAAAAATTATTCGAACGCGATAAATTTTTTGAAGATAGCGATGCACAGTTTTTTGATGCTGATAACGATGGCGATTTAGATTTGTATGTAGCCTCTGGAAGTTATGAAATAACAGAAAACAGCGCAATGTTATTAGATAGATTGTATGAAAATGATGGGAAGGGTAATTTTAAACGTACACGCAACCTTCCGCAGAAAAGAATAAATTCTAAAAAAATAGTTATAGCCGATTTTGATAACGATAATGATTTAGATATTTTTATTTGTGGAGGTGTAAAACATGGTAAATATCCATTGTCAGACACTTCATATTTACTCGAAAACAACAATGGTAAATTTAGTGAAACAACCACAAAAATTAAAGGTTTAGAAACGTTAAATATCTCTAATGATGCCCTTTTTACTGATTATGATAATGATGGCGATTTAGACTTAATAGTTGTTGGAGAATGGATGCCAATTACATTGTTTGAAAATAATAAGAACGTATTGTCAAAGAAAGAAATAGCTGATTTTACTAAATCTGATGGATGGTATCAATCAATAACAGCATTTGACTTTAATAATGACGGTTTACAAGATTATATAGTTGGAAATTGGGGAAAAAACAATAAATTTCATCCAACCAAAAAACAACCTTTGCATATTTATGCAGATTATTTAGATAAAAATGAAACTTTTGATGTTGTGCTGAGTAAGGTTTCTAAAACAGGAAAAATGTTGCCAGTTCGCGGTAAAGAATGCTCATCGCAGCAAACGCCATTTTTGCAATCTAAAGTAAAAACATATAAAGACTTTGCGTCTTCTACATTGGCTGAAATTTATGGAGAAGATAAATTGAAGAATGCAACACATTTAGAAGTATATAATTTTAATTCTATGTTGTTTTTAAACAAAGGTAATGGACAATTTGAGAAACGAAATTTGCCAAATCAGGCGCAAATGAGTCCGTTATTAAGTGTTGAGATTTTTGATGTTAAAAAAGACGGTAATATCGCTATTTTTGGTGTCGGAAACGTATATGATGCCGAAGTAGAAACCATACGATACGACGCTTCAAGAGGGTTTGTGTTACTTGCTGATAACGGTAATTTTACTGCATTAAACGATATAAGTTACCTTAATCAAAATGAAGCAAAAGCAATCAAATCTATAAAAATAAAAGGCAACACACACTTTTTGATATTTAATAAAAATAGCGAATTAAAAATAGTTAAATTACTGCAATAAATAAGCTTTTAAATCATTGTAACTAACAATAGAAATACTTGTTTTTTTCTTGTTAATGATAGCCTTTATTTGCTTTGGCATTTCAATAGTATCAACAATACTTTTAGGCATTACATTTAAAAACTTAATAGGATGCGCAGTTTCTAAAAACACACCTTGAATAGTATCATCAGTATCCTTTAAGTATTCTTTTAAAGCCAAGTAGCCAATCGCTCCATGAGGATCTGCTATATAATTTTTATTTTGATGTAAATCAATAATTGCATTTGAAGTTTGCTTATCAGAATATGAAAAACCTACTAAATTTGAGCGTAATTTATTTAAGTCGTTATCGTGCAATTTTTCAATTCGTATAAAATTACTTGGCGCGCCAACATCCATAGCGTTTGAAATTGTTTGTACAGATGGTTTAGGAGTATATTCTCCAGTTTTTAAATAGTTTGGAACGATGTTATTCGCATTTGTGCCTGTAATAAAATGATGAATTGGTAAACCTAATTTTTGCGCCATCATTCCTGCGCAAATGTTACCGTAATTTCCGCTTGGTACTGAAAAGACTAATTTTTGATTGTTTTTCTTCAATTCTTTATAAGCAAAAAAGAAATAAAACATTTGCGGTAACCATCGTGCAATATTTATAGAATTTGCTGATGTTAAAGTGCGTTTGTTTTTAAAATCAGTATCTAAAAAAGCGGTTTTTACCATAGTTTGGCAATCATCAAAAGTACCGTCAACTTCAAGTGCAACAATGTTTTGACCTAAGGTTGTTAGTTGTTTTTCTTGAATATCACTCACTTTTCCACTTGGATATAAGATAACAACATCAACGCCATCAACTCCTAAAAATCCACTCGCAACAGCTCCTCCAGTATCTCCTGATGTAGCAACTAAAACAGTAACTTTCTCTGCTATTTTATTGCGATTAAAATAACTCAAGCAGCGCGCCATAAAACGTGCGCCAACATCCTTAAAAGCCATAGTTGGGCCGTGATATAACTCTAGCGCATAAACATTTTTTTCAACCTTGTTTACAGGAAACTCAAATGACAACACATCAGCAATAATAGTTTTTAAATCTTCAGATGGAATTTCATTTCCAACAAACTGCTTAATCACTTCATATGCAATTTCATGGTTGCTTATCGTATCAATAGTATCAAAAAAAGATTGAGATAATTTTTTAATTTCAGTAGGAAAATAAAGTCC
>CAMZLV010000086.1 GCA_947311835.1 uncultured Lutibacter sp.
AGTAAGAAAAGTGGATTTCTTTATGTTTAGGTTGCAAAAATTATTCGCCTAAAGACAAAAACTCCACAAGTTTTGTACTTGATCCGTTTTTCTAAATCCTTAGGTCGAACTCAGGTTTAAAAAGTGATGATGGTGCTCTTGACGAAATAGAAACCATAATTGAAAATAAAAATTATGTAACACTTAAGGTTAATAGAACATTTCAAGAAGGAAATAATATATCAGAGATTAAGTTGCAATTTGAAAATGAAAAATATATTGCAGAATATTTAAATTTTGGAGAAATAAAGTACGAATAAAGACTTTTGCCAACAGCATATCTTTTTATCTAACAACTTTTTTTTAACACGTCACTTCGAGTGATTTAATGAAGTGATAACGGAATTAAATTGTATCGAGAAGTGCTTTTATTAAAACCGTTCTCGATACGATTTTCTCCTTTGGTCGGAAATCACTCGAACTGACGATTTTAGTTTTTAATCAACTTCAAATCACTATTTTTTTTGATTTCAATTACTGATTTTATAGAATCATTTGGTACAGTAACAGATAATACGTAGTGTTTGATTTTCCAATCATTACCTTGTTTTATTAAAACACCTGAACCTCTACAAAGATGCATCCAAGTGTCTAAAAGTTCATCAAACCAAACGGTTTTACCATCATCTGAAATAAAAACATGACGTTCTAAAGGCTTAAAATTCCAAGTTTGTTTTTTGTCAAAATACGGTTTTGAAAACGCCATAAATTGTTTTTTAGTCCAATTTTCTGACGCATCTGTTCCAATATAAATAGCATCATTGGTCATGGTGTTAAAATACGCGTCAAAATTTGAATTTGCTACATCTTTATGCCAATTATCTACTATTAAATCAACTTCTCTTTTTATAGATTTTTGGTCGATTTTTTCTGATTTTGAACAACTAAAACAACTTAAAAGTAGGAGTAATGGTATTAGATGTGTTTTCATAATAACTGATTAAAATTTTATGTTTATTACACCTTACAGATATTAAAAACCTGTAAGGTGTAATTTTAATTTAATGCATTGTAAATCCTAAGATTAAATATAAAATAGTTGTTAAAACTCCTCCTAAAAGCGCATACGGCAACTGTGTTTTTACATGGTCTATATGATCACTTGCTGATGCCATTGATGATATGATAGATGTATCGGAAATAGGGGAGCAGTGATCTCCAAAAACTCCTCCACCAAGTGTTGCTGCAACTACCAAAGTAAGGTCAACTCCTTGCACTCTAGCCATTGGTATTGAAATGGCTAACATAATCGCAAAGGTTCCCCAAGAAGTACCTGTTGCAAAGGCAATAAAAGAACTAATTATAAATACAACTGCAGGTAAAAATTGAGGCGAAAGCCAATCTTTTGATGAGTTTGCTATAAATTCTCCTGTTCCAAGTGCATTACACGCATCGCCAATTGCAAATGCTAATACCATTAATAAGGCTAAAGGCATTAACTCGCTTATTCCTTTTAAAGTGATGTCAACCATTTCATTCATTTTCATCATGCCTTGTGCTTTATATAAAATCATTGCCGAAAAAATGGCAGTAATTACGGCATATAATACAGATGAAGAACCAGAACCTTTACCTACTGCTTGTGAAAAATGATTTAAAAATGAAGTATATTCTTTTACCGCTTCCCAACCTGTAAAAGCCAACCAAAAAGGCATCATTAATACCATTATTGTAAGTGGAATTACCATATTATAGGCTTTTGCTTTTATTCCTTCTTTTGGTGGATAGGATGTTACAGCATCTGAAATCATTGGTTTTGCATTATCATTCATCAACTTTCCTGTTTCTTTTGTCCGTTTTTCGGCTTTTGCCATAGGACCAAAATCTTTTTTAAAAATGATGATTACAAAAAGTATTAAAAGTGCAAAAATTGGATAAAAATTATATTTGATAGATGAAAACAACATTCCTATCGGATTTTCAATATTCTGAACAAGCAACAATCCCATAATATAGGCACCCCAAGCGTTGAAAGGAATTAAAATTGAGGTTGGTGCTGAACTAGAATCGGCAATATATGCCAGTTTTTCTCGTGGTATTTTTAATTTGTCAAAAACTGGTCTAAAAAGTGTGCCAACTGTTAGTGAACTTATACTTGTTTCAACAAATAAAAGTATTCCTAAAACGGCTGCTAATAACTGAATTACAACACGACTGTAACCTGTTTTTTTGTTTTCAAAATAATCAATTAATACATGTAATTTGTTAACAAAGCCCTCTACACCTCTAGAATATTGAATAAAAATTAATAAAGCACCAACTAAGGCACTAAACATAATTGTTTTGGTTTTCCAACCTTCAGAAAAAACTTTTACTAAGTTTTCAATTGTTGCAAGCGTACCGTCTAAAAAATTCCAGTCGTTCATAATTAGCCAAGCAAACCAAATTCCGAAAAGTAAAGAAACGTACACTTGTTTTGTGCGCAATGCAAGTATGATTGCTACTACTGGTGGAAGTAGTGATAATAGTCCGAAATTATCCATTTAATCTTGTTTGTTTATTTGATTAGTCTTATTGTTATACCCTTCATAAAAGGCTTTTTTTGCACCATCCCAATCTAAAATAGTTTCAACTAAAAATAGTGTTAAAAAACCTAATAGATAAAAGGTTATATCTCGTTTTGTTATCTTCATTTGTTGGCTTTTTATTTGGTTAAATATAGTGTTTTATTCTAATTATCTCTTCGATTACGCTCAGCGACCTCTTTTTACTAATTATTATGACTTTAAAGCAATGTCAGTAATCCACAATTTAATTAAATAATTACAAGCTAAAACTTAGATAAATTGCTGCTTTTGAAAGTATGACAATTATCTTTCGCGCAATTCTACTTGATGCGGTTTCCAAGTAACTTCATCTCCAGTAAAATTATTTGGAATGCTGATTAATTCTAAGGTTTTTGGTATGAATTTTATCAATAAATAATCCTCTTTTTGGTTTTTATAAAACTTGTCCCAACCGTCTTTAAATTTACTCGCTTTTATGGTTTCATCATCTACCAAAAAGGCTGTTCCCATTAATGATACGTATCCTAAATTAGCCTTATCAAAATAATGAAGTGTCATTGCATCATTTTGTTTTATTTGGCTTACTTTTCTACTCTTCGGATTTGTTGCTAACCAAATTATAAAATTATCCGTTGGTTCAAAAGGCTCCATTACTCGCGCTCTTGGTTGTCCTGTTTTATCTACAGTAATAACGGTTGCAAAGTAGGTTTCTTTAATTATTGTTTTTGAAGTTTTTATGATTTTTTGTTCTTCTTGATTAAAATCTATTCTTACTTTTTCTGATACAATAGTAGCATCATCACAGGAAAAAAAGAGAACTATAAATAAAACAAAAACTACTTTTCTCATTTTGTTAATCTATTAAATCGGTTAATTTTTCAAATGTTTTTTTAGCATCTTTTCCATCATATAAAATACTGTAAACTGCATCTAAAATTGGTGTTTTTGCTTTGTTTTTTTGATTGATTTTAAAGGCGCTTTTAGTTGCATAATACCCTTCGGAAACCATAACCATTTCGTGCATTGCTGATTTTACAGTATAGCCTTTACCAATCATATTACCAAACATTCTATTGCGACTAAAAACGGAATATCCTGTAACTAACAAATCACCTAAATAGGCTGAATTATTAATGTTTCTTTTCATTTTATGCACTTTTTTTATAAACCGTTTCATTTCTCTAATGGCATTGCTCATTAAAACTGCTTGAAAGTTATCTCCATATCCTAAACCGTGTGCAATTCCAGCGGCAATAGCATAAATATTTTTAAGCATTGCTGCATATTCTGTTCCTACTATATCATCTGAAACTTTGGTTTTTATATATCTACTTGATAAATTTTGAGCCATAATTGTGGCTTTATCTTCATCTTGACAAGCAATCGTTAAATATGATAACCGTTCTAAAGCAACTTCTTCTGCATGACAAGGACCAGTAATTACTCCAATGTTTTTAAATGGAACTTGCATGATATCATGAAAATGCTGTCCGACTATCAATCCTGATTTTGGAATAATTCCTTTAATTGCCGAAAAAATAATTTTATTAGCTAACGAAGTGTTGATTTTTTCTAATTCGCCTTGTACAAATGCTGATGGCACTGCAAAAATTAGGTAATCAGCATATTGAATCATTTCATTAATATCATTTGATATAAATAATTGATTGTTATCAAACTCAACTGAAGTTAAATAATTTGGGTTGTGTTTATTACGTCTGATATGCTCTGCAGAATATTGACTTCGCATATACCAACCAACAGTTTCAAGGTTTTCTGATAGCATTTTTACTATTGCTGTTGCCCAACTACCACTACCAAAAACTGCTATTTTAGGGTTTGTACTCATTTTTTAATAATTTAATATTTCAAAAGTACTATTTTTAACTGTATTCTGTTGCTAATTCTTATATTTGTGATTGATATACTTTGTTTTTTCATGCGTAGTTTAGAATCAATTTTTAAAGTATTATAAATTAATTAAGGTCTCAACTACGTTCGACCTGACATTTAACAAATGAGCACAATAAAACGGTTTTTTAAAGATACTATCATTTACGGAATTGCTGCCGTTTTACCGCGCGTAATCAGTTTTTTGTTAGTTAGAGTTCATACAAACGCTTTGCCTCCAGATAATTTTTCAGAAACCACATATTTTTATATTTGGACGGCACTATTTGCTATTTTACTAACTTTTGGACTTGAAACTGCCTTTTTTAGATTCTATAATAAAGAGGAAAAAAAAGATACTTTGGTTTCAACTGCATTTATTACAATGTTGTTTACTATTGCATTTTTTATTGTAATTTTAACTGTGTTTTTTGATTCTTTTTTACATCTATTTGACTTTGAAAAAAATCCACTTCGCTTAAAATTATTTATTGGTATTTTAACTTTAGATACTATTGCAATGGTACCTTTTGCGTATTTAAGAGCGTCAAATAGACCTATAAAATACGCTGTAATTAAACTTATAAATGTTGGTGTTATTGTAACTATTACTTTACTTGGTTTAAAATATATTCCAGAGTATATAGAACAAGGTAAAACCTTGCCAAAATTGATTATAAACAACTATACTAAAACACCTAAAGTAAACTATATCTTTATTGCAAATATTTTTGGTAGTGCTATTTCCTTTTTATTATTGATTCCTTTTTTGATGAAATTTAAATTGCAATTTGATTTAAAATTATTAAAAAAAATGTTGCGTTATAGTTGGCCAATTGCTGTTGCTGGAATTGCCTATGTAATTAATGAAAATCTTGATAAATACTTACTAAAAAATATGATTGGAAATCATGAAATGGGAATTTATGCAGCGTGTTATAAATTGGCTATTTTTATGAATTTATATATTATGGCATTTCGGTTAGGAGCAGAGCCATTCTTTTTTAATCATGCAAACAAAAAAAACGCTAAAGAAACCTATGCTAAAATTATGAATTATTTTGTAATTATTGGTGCACTTGTTTTTGTTGGAATAGTGGTATATATAGATATTTTAAAAGAATTATTTATACCAAACCAAGCGTATTGGGATGCGCTTATTATTGTACCAATTGTATTGTTAGCAAACCTTTTTTTAGGTATTTATCACAACCTTGCTATATGGTATAAACTAACAGATAGAACACGATATGGAATGTATTTTTCAATTTTTGGTGCGCTTATTACAATTGTTTTAAACCTTTGGCTTATTCCAAAAATTGGAATTATTGCTTCGGCTTGGGCAACTTTAGCTGCGTATTTATTTATGACAATTGTTTCTTATTTTATCGGTAAAAAATATTATCCTATTCAATATAACCTTCAAAAAATGGGTATTTATTTAGTTGTATCAATTGTTATTTCTTCTATTTCTTTTTTGATGTTTAGAGGTGATTTTTGGATATCAACATTACTACTTCTTATTTTTGCAGTAATTATCATTTTAAATGAAAAAGAAGACTTAAAAATTCTATTGAAAAAATAATAATTACGTCAATCTTATAATCACAAAAAAAACTATTAAATGAACATACAAATTATAAATAAGTCTAAACATACATTGCCTAATTATGAAACATTAGCTTCTGCAGGAATGGATTTACGCGCCAATTTAGATGAATCTATCACTTTAAAACCTTTAGAAAGAACGATTATTAAAACAGGTTTATTTATTGCTTTACCTATTGGTACTGAGGCACAAGTACGACCAAGAAGTGGACTTGCTGCTAAAAAAGGAATAACTGTTTTAAATGCTCCTGGAACTATTGATGCTGATTATAGAGGAGAAATTGGTGTGATTTTAGTAAATTTATCTACTGAAAATTTTGTTATAAATGATGGTGAACGTATTGCTCAATTAGTCATAGCAAAACACGAAAGAGCTGTTTGGAATGAAGTAACTTCACTTGATGAAACCGAACGAGGAGAAGGTGGTTTTGGAAGTACTGGAGTGTAAATACAAAGACTAAAGACCGATTTTAAGATAAAAGACTTAAGACAAAAGATAAAAGACTATAGACCGCTTTGCTGTAAGACAAAAGATATAAGACGGCTTTGTAACTTACTTATAATAGTTTTTTAAATAAAAAAATCCCGAAAATTTCGGGATTTTTAAGTTTGTATTGTAATTTTATTCTTCTTTTAATGAAGAGAATATTTTTGTTTCAAGTTCTTCCATAAGTTCAGGATTATCGCCAATTAAACCTTTAACAGCATCTCGACCTTGACCTAATTTAGTATCACCATAACTAAACCATGAACCACTTTTTTTAACAATTCCTCTATCTACAGCAAGATCTAAAATTTCACCAACTTTTGAAATTCCTTTACCGTACATAATATCAAATTCGG
>CAMZLV010000087.1 GCA_947311835.1 uncultured Lutibacter sp.
ATCTGACTGTTAATCAGAGGGTCCTAGGTTCGAGCCCTAGAGGAGGAGCAAGATAAACAAAGCCTTTACAGTAATGTAGAGGCTTTCTTGTTTTTAGAACCATACAAGTTTTAAGACTGTTCCAGACTGTTCCTAAATTAGTTCTATAATTACTCTATTTTTCTTTATTGTAAATAGGTAGAAATAAAAACGACAATCCACCAAAGGTAAGTACCATAACGGTTTGTGCTGTCCACATTAATAATCCGAATGAAGTTCCAGATTCTTTACTAATTCCATAAAGTGCAAGAGCTTGAAATACAAAAATAGGATACGCTCCAAATCCTCCATTAGTAATAGACATCGCTATTGCTCCTGCAATAAAACCAACTAAAACTGCTTCAAAAGACAAATGTGATGTTTCTGGAATTGCAAAAGTTACTGCCCAAAACATACAAATATACATTGTCCAAATAAAGAAGGTATGAAAAATAAACGCCCATTTTTTTTTCATTTTAAAAATACTACTTACTCCTTCAAGTAATCCTTTTGTGAAGTTTTTTATTTTTAAAGCTACTTTTGAAGTGGATTTTCCTAAAAATCTATAGCCAATAAATAATAGTAATAAAATAACTAAAATACTTATAATCTTTTGTGTTGGATTAGAACCTTTAAAATAATCTAATATTAAATCGGATTGTAAAAAAAACACGATTCCTAAAATTAATAAAAGCATTATAATATCCGAAATTCGTTCCGCTACGATACTTCCAAAGCCTTTTTCAAATGGTATATCTTCATATTTAGCCATTGTTGCAGCTCTTCCTATTTCTCCTGATCGTGGTATTGCAATATTTAATAAATACGCAACCAAAACTGCCATAATACTGTTTGGATATTTAGGTTTATAACCCATCGGTTCTAACATGAAATGCCAACGATATGCTCGAGATAAATGACTTAAAATTCCAAAAAGCAAAGAAAGAAAAATCCAATAATAATTGGCGTTTTTTAAATCGTAAATAATTTTATCTATTTGATCGTCAGTAAATTTGTTTAGATAATACCATATTAAAAATACTCCCAATAAAATTGGAAGTATTGCAAATAGTGTTTTTTTGAATTTTTTATTCAAAATATATTTTTAAGTAAGTAAATTGGTTTCTTCGTTTGGAAAAATAACAAATGGTTTGAATTTTTTCGCTTCTTCAAACTCCATCATTGCATAGGTAAATAAGATTAAAACATCGCCAACGGCAACCTTTCTTGCTGCTGCTCCATTTAATATTATTTCTCCTTTTCCGCGTTCACCTGGAATAACATAGGTTTCTAATCGCTCACCATTACTGTTGTTTACAACTTGAATTTTTTCGCCTTCAATAATGTTTGCTGCATCCATTAAATCTTCATCAATAGTTACACTACCAATATAATTTAAGTCTGCTCCTGTTACTTTTACTCTGTGAATCTTTGATTTTACTACGGTTACTAACATATTTGCAAAATTAAATAATTTTAATCTTATTATAACGCTATATTATCTATTAGTCTTATTTCTCCAGCAAAAACAGCAATAAATCCTCTATAAGCATTCCCTTTTTCTTTCTTTTTTATAGATTGAAGCGTTTTTTCATCGGCAATTTCAAAATATTCTAATTTTAATAACGGATGCTTTTTAAATTTCTTTTTGACCCATTTCACTACTTTTTTTGCACTTTTATTTTTAAATTTCTTTTTAGCCTTTTTAAGTGTTTTGTATATAAATGGAGCTGCTTGTCTATATTCTTGCGTAAGACGCGTATTTCTTGAACTCATTGCTAGTCCATCTTCTTCTCTATAGATTTCACATCCTACAATATTTACAGGAATATTATTTTTTTCAACCATTTTTTTGATGATTTGTAATTGTTGAAAATCTTTTTCGCCAAAATAAGCATTTGTAGGTTTTACTATTTCAAAAAGTCGTTGTACGATTGTTCCCACACCATCAAAGTGACCATCTCTAAACTTCCCTTCCATTTGATGTTCTAAACCATCAAAATTAAAAGAAGTAGACGCAAGATTTGTGCCGTATATTTCTTCTGAAGAAGGTGTAAAAACCACATCACAACCTATCGATTCTAAGAGTTTTAAATCGTTTTCTTCGGTTCTTGGATATTTAACTAAATCTTCTTGATTGTCAAACTGAGTTGGATTTACAAAAATGCTAACAACTATAATGTTGTTTTGTTCTTTGGCTTTTTCTATCAATGATAAATGCCCTTTGTGTAAAGCGCCCATAGTAGGAATAAAACCTATCGATTGAGGACTATCACTGTTATTTAAATATTTTTGTAATGCTACTATCTTTTTAAAAACAAACATGTTATTATGTTATAATACTGTTAAATAGGTGCAAACTTACAGTTTTAGCATCAAAATAAGTATAAAATTCGTATTTTTGCACTATAAATTAATTATAGTCAATAATGAAAGACAAAAGAGTATTATGTGTTTCTTCGGAAGTTGTTCCGTATTTGCCAGAAACAGAAATGGCAAGAATGTCATTTGATGCAGCAAGAATGGTACATGGTAAAAGTGGACAAACAAGGATTTTTATGCCTCGTTTTGGCTTAATTAACGAGAGAAGACATCAATTACACGAAGTAATTAGATTGTCAGGAATGAATATGATAATTAATGATATTGATATGCCGTTAATTATTAAAGTTGCGTCTATCCCAAAAGAAAGAATGCAAGTTTATTTTATTGACAATGATGAATATTTTAAAAGAAAAGCAACATTTACTGATGATGATGGAAAATTATTTGATGATAATGATGAACGTATGATTTTCTTTGCCAAAGGAGTAATAGAAACCGTTAAGAAATTAAATTGGGCGCCAGACATTATCCATGTTCATGGTTGGATGGCAGCGTTATTACCTGTTTATTTAAAAGAATATTATAAAGATGATGCGTTATTTAACGATAGTAAAATTGTAACATCTATATATAATAACGGTTTTGAAGGAACGTTAAATAAAGAATTAGTAA
Source organism: uncultured Lutibacter sp. (assembly GCA_947311835.1). Classification (GTDB taxonomy): domain Bacteria; phylum Bacteroidota; class Bacteroidia; order Flavobacteriales; family Flavobacteriaceae; genus Urechidicola. The sequence continues at coordinate 3,016 of CAMZLV010000087.1, forward strand.
ATAAAATGAGTTTTGATAATATTGAAAATTCAAACTCTATACAAACGCCAAATCACCATAACCTGCTTAAAATAGCCATTGAAAACTCAGATGCAATCATCATTGGAAGTGAAGATCTTAATCCTGATTTGGTTGAATATGCAAAATCATTAGATAAACCTATACTAGACTACCATCCAGAATATGATTTTAAAGACGCATATCTAGAATTTTATCAGAAAATAACAGAATAAAAATTTAAAAAAATTATGACAACAACAGTTGTAAAAGCAGTAAAACAATTCGCATTGTTTTCAGTATTTATTGTTGCAATACTATCTTGTGAATCAGATATTGAAGGCATAGGTACAAATATCGTAGAAAATGGTGTTTTTACATCAAATCAATACAATTCAGATGTAAAAACATACAATAAAAACATACTTAAAAGAAAAGCAAAAAGCCTTGGACAGTATTTGTTAGGCGTTTATCACACCAATGACTTTGGGAAATTGGAAGCATCAATCGTAACACAATTAGCTCCGCCGTCTGCTCTTGATTTTGGAATTGATCCTGTAATCGATACAGTAATTTTAACCATTCCTTATCAAGCAACAAAAATTGGAAATACAGATGTTGATGTTGCTGGTGAAACAATTGCTGTACCTGAATTTGAATTAGATTCTATATTTGGAGACCAAACTGTTGATTTTAATCTAAATGTATATCAATTAACATCGTATTTAAACACCTTAGATCCAACTAATCCATCAGAATTATTAGAATATTATACTGATTACACTTACAATTACAATGCAAATCCATTATATAGTGGAACTTTTAAACCAAACGCTAAAGATACTGTTGTGTATGTCAATAGACCTGAAGTAATCATTGATTACGATACAATGGATCATGATATCGATACAATCAAAAACACAAATTCTGTACCTGCAATTAGATTACCTTTAGACAAAACATTTTTTGCAAATAATTTTTTGCAAAATGCGAACCTTTTGGAATCAACTGAAGCGTTTGTAGAATTTTTTAACGGTTTGTATATACAAGCAACGGAGAATACAAACTCTAAAGCTTCTGTTCTTTCCTTAAACTTATCATTAGAGTCTAATGTGACCATTTATTACACCAACACTACAATTGTTGACGAAACGATTAATGATGTTGATCAAAATGGAGATGGAGTAATAGAAGCAGGAGCAAATGTAAGAACAAAACAAAGCGCGGCATTTATATTTAGTGGCATCACAACAAATACTTATGCAAGAGATTATACAACTTCAACGGCAAATACTTTTTTAACTTCTCCGAATACAGTTAATGGAGAAGAAAAATTATTTATTCAAGGTGCAGCAGGATCAATTGCTTTAATTGATTTATTTACCAATGATGATTTAAATACCTTACGCGCTAATAATTGGTTAATAAATGAAGCTAATTTAACTTTTTATATCGATCAAACAGCTGAGAATTTAAATATCCCTAAGAAAATATCTCTTTACAACTTTGATGAAAATGCTCAAATAATAGATATGTTTACTGAAGGTCCTGATTTAATTGATGGAAATTTACAGAGAGATGACAATGATAACCCTTTAAAATATACGGTTAATATTACAAATTACGTATCAAAAATACTTACACCTACTAATCCAATAACTTCTTCAACATTGGCGGTTAAAATTTTTAACCCTTTCGATATCCCTACGAGCGCTTTAGACACCGAAATTAAAGATTATAGTTGGTCTCCAAAGGGAGTAGTATTACACGGAAATCAATCATTAGATGCTGATAAAAGAGTTAAATTAGAAATTACCTATACTGAACTTAATTAAAAATACTAAAAAAATATGTGTGGAATTGCAGGGTATATAGGTTACAGAGAGGCGTATCCTATTGTTATAAAAGGACTTCAAAGACTAGAATATAGAGGATATGATAGTGCAGGAATAATGCTTTATGATAACAAAATTATTATTTCTAAAACCAAAGGAAAAGTTTCTGATTTAGAAAAATTAATGAACTCTGAAAACACAAAAGAAGGAACTATTGGTTTTGGTCATACACGTTGGGCAACTCACGGAATTCCTAATGATATAAACTCACATCCACACGTTTCAAACTCAGGAAATCTCGTTATTATTCATAACGGAATTATTGAAAATTACGATTCAATAAAACAGGAATTAACAAAAAGAGGATATACTTTTCAAAGTGATACAGATACCGAAGTTTTAGTAAACCTTATAGAAGAGATTAAAAAAACAAACAAATGTAAACTTGGAAAAGCAGTTCAAATAGCTTTAAACGAGGTGATTGGAGCGTATGCAATAGCTGTTTTTGATAAAGAAAAACCTGATGAACTAATTGTCGCACGACTAGGGAGTCCTATAGCAATAGGAATAGGTGAAGATAATAAAGAGTTTTTTGTAGCATCAGACGCGTCTCCTTTTATTGAATATACTAAAAACGCTATTTATCTAGAAGATGAAGAAATGGCTATTATTAGAAAAGATAGAGGAATTAAAATACGTAAAATTAAAGACGACACTTTAATAACTCATGAAGTTCAACAATTAAAAATGAATTTAGAGCAAATAGAAAAAGGTGGTTATGACCATTTTATGCTCAAAGAAATACACGAACAACCACACGCAATTACAGATACATATAGAGGTCGATTAATAGCTAACAAAGGCATTATTAGAATGGCAGGAGTTGATGATAATATCGAAAAGTTTTTAAATGCCAATAGAATTATAGTTGTAGCTTGTGGTACCTCTTGGCACGCAGGATTAGTAGCGGAATATCTGTTTGAAGATTTGGCACGCATACCTGTTGAAGTAGAATATGCTTCAGAATTTAGATATAGAAACCCTATTATTACTGATAAAGATATAGTTATTGCTATATCACAATCAGGTGAAACTGCTGATACACTTGCCGCAATAAAACTAGCTAAAGAAAAAGGAGCGTTTGTATTTGGAGTTTGTAATGTTGTTGGCTCATCTATTGCACGAGAAACACATGCTGGAGCGTATACACACGCAGGACCTGAAATTGGCGTTGCATCTACAAAAGCGTTTACAACACAAATTACACTTTTGTCTTTGATTGCTTTAAAATTAGGAAAAGCAAAAGGAAACTTATCTACAGTTGATTATCAAAATTACCTACAAGAAATGGAATTAATTCCAAAAAAAGTAGCGGAATTATTAACTATTGATGACAAAGTAAAATACATAGCATCTATCTATAAAGATGTACCAAACTGTTTGTATCTTGGTAGAGGTTATAACTTTCCTGTAGCACTTGAAGGCGCATTAAAACTGAAAGAAATTTCATATATTCATGCAGAAGGATATCCTGCCGCAGAAATGAAACATGGTCCAATTGCTTTAATTGACGAAAACATGCCTATAGTAGTAATTGCTACCAGTAAAGGTCATTACGAAAAAGTAGTAAGTAATATTCAAGAAATAAAATCACGCAAAGGGAAAATTATTGCAGTCGTTACAGAAGGTGATACACAAGTGAAAGCAATTGCAGATCATGTAATTGAAATACCTGAAACGAATGAAGCTTTTACTCCTTTATTAACAACAATACCGCTACAATTATTATCATATCATATAGCGGTAATGTTAAATAAAAACGTAGATCAACCTAGAAATTTAGCGAAATCTGTTACAGTTGAGTAACTAAACAACATCATGAACTTTAACAGGATTGCCGTTGTTCCATTCTGATAAAATATCAGCAGCAACGGCAGTTCCACTGCCTGAAGCTATAGCAAACTGACTTCTGAGTCCTGCCAATACACCTGCAACATAAATATTAGTGTCAACCACATAATTTATATTTTTAAGTTGTGTGCGTTCAATATCTGTAGGTAATTTGGCATGTGTTTCCGCATATTTTTCCAATCCTTTTATTGAAAAGTTTTTTGGACCAACAGCAAGAATTATTTTGTTTGCAGTATAAGAATTTTTGTTCGTTGTAATAGTAATAACATCTTTTTCTTGTATAATTTCTATTACTTTCTCCTTTTCAATGAGTGCTACAGAAGGATACAAATCTTCTAATTGTTGTTTTCCTTGCTCCATAATGTCACTTCCAAGTGTGTTAGGAGCAAGTCCTAAAACATTATTAAATAAAGCGTTCTGTAGTGCAGAAGAACGTTGGTGAAAAATTACTCCAATTTTTTTATCTTTTGTAAATGGTAGGGTTTGAGCTGAACCAAAAAGTAAAGCAGATGACATTCCTGCAGCTCCACCACCAATAATTAATACATCAAAATTCATAATTATAATTTTAAAAAAGGAATTTAATATTTGCTGCAAATAACTTTATTGCTATTGCTAGTAAAATAACCCCAAACACTTTTCGAATAATATTTATTCCGTTTGGACCAATAAAATGTTCGATTTTAGCGGAAGTTTTTAATACTACATATATAAGTACAACGTTTAATAAAACCGCTGTTATGATATTTTCTATTTGAAATGCAGCACGCAATGAAAGTAACGTAGTTAAACTTCCAGGACCTGCAATTAAAGGAAATGCTAGAGGAAATACCGATGCTGTAATAACATTCGTATCGTCATCTTTATATAAAGTAATTCCTAAAATCATTTCTAAAGCAAGAAAAAATAAAATAAACGAACCTGCAACAGCAAAAGAATGTACATCGACCCCTATTAACTGTAGTAAACTTTTTCCTAAAAACAGAAATATAATCATAATAAAACCTGCAATTAAAGCGGCTTTTTCAGATTGTATATGTCCAACCTTTTTTCGTAACTCTATGATAATAGGTATATTTCCAATAACATCAATTACCGCAAACAAAGTCATAAATGCAGTAAAGATTTCCTTAAAATCTAATTTCATATCCTTTTTATTTTAGGCGACAAAATTAGGAAACAAAATTTTAGATATCCTATTAAAATGAAATAAAATACTATTTTTGTTGCATGATTCAATTAGGAAAAGCACTTATTTCAGAAGATATAATAGAAAAAGAATTTGTATGTAACTTATCTGCTTGCAAAGGAGTGTGTTGTATAGATGGAGATGCTGGAGCGCCACTTGAGGAAGATGAACTTAAGATACTAATGGATATTTATCCGAAGGTAAAACCATTTTTAAGAAAAGAAGGAATTAAAGCAATTGAAGAACAAGGGCTTTTTACAACTACCGATGGCGAACATGAAACTACACTTATTGATGGAAAAGATTGTGCTTATGTTATTTTTGATGATAATAAAACCGCTTTATGCGGAATTGAAGAAGCTTATAATCAAGGTGAAATTTCTTGGAAAAAACCAATATCGTGCCATCTATATCCTATAAGAGTTAGAGATTATACTGAGTTTTCAGCAGTAAACTATCATAAATGGGAAATATGTGATGATGCATGCACGCTTGGTAAAGAATTACAAGTTCCAGTTTATAAATTTGTAAAACAAGCACTGATTAGAAAATTTGGTGAAAACTGGTATGCTGAACTCGAAAAAACAGCCGAAGAATATTTAAAAAGTAAGACAGAAAAATAATAATTTTAAATTATTGATTAATTTTATTCAACTTTTAAAATCATTATTTTAAAATCTGACGTTTTACTAAAAAGCTAACAAACTCAACTTGTTGCTAAATTTTAAATAGTTCAAACTGCTGATATACAAGCAATTATTTCTTTATAGGTTTACTAGTAAAACCAAAAAAAAAGTCCTTTTGTTAAAAACTCCCCTACGATTGTGAATAAGTATAACTTTTAATTTCACTCAAAAATAGCAATCTTTGTTTCACTCATATAGAAGTAAAAATCTATTAAAATAACACTCTTTAAAAATACAATACAAATGTCTACAATTGAACCAATTTTACAAAAAAACAACGATAGATTTGTAATCTTTCCTATTCAACATAATGACATTTGGGAATGGTACAAAAAACAAGAAGCTAGTATTTGGACGGCTGAAGAAATTGATTTACATCAAGATATCGTTGATTGGGAGCACAAATTAACAGATGATGAACGTTATTTTATCAAGCATGTTTTAGCCTTTTTTGCAGCTTCTGATGGAATCGTAAACGAAAACCTCGCAGAAAACTTTATTAGCGAAGTACAATATACAGAAGCAAAATTCTTCTATGGATTTCAAATAATGATGGAAAATATTCATTCAGAAGTATATTCTTTATTAATTGATACTTATGTAAAAAATGAAGCCGAAAAAGATGAGTTGTTTAGAGCAATAGATGTATTTCCTGCAATTAAAGAAAAGGCAGAATGGGCACTAAAATGGATAGAGAGCGATAGTTTTGCTGAACGCTTAATTGCTTTTGCGGCCGTAGAAGGAATCTTCTTTTCAGGAAGTTTTTGCTCTATTTTTTGGATGAAAAAAAGAGGCTTACTTCCAGGATTAGCCTTCTCAAACGAACTCATATCAAGAGATGAAGGAATGCACTGTGATTTTGCAGTTCATCTTCACAATAATCATATTGTAAACAAAGTGCCTAAAGAACGAATTACAGAAATTCTAACCAATGCACTAGATATTGAAAGAGGTTTTATTACCGAATCACTTCCTGTAAGTTTAATCGGAATGAACTCAAAATTAATGACACAATATTTAGAGTTTGTTACTGATAGATTGTTACAAGAATTTGGTTGTGATAAAGCATACAACTCATCAAATCCTTTTGATTTTATGGAAATGATTTCGTTAGAAGGAAAAACAAATTTCTTTGAAAAACGAGTCTCTGAATATCAAAAAGCAGGTGTAAAATCAGGAGGAACAGGCAATATTTCTTTTGATGCTGATTTTTAACCGACAAAAAACTCATCTCTAAATAAATTTTAGAGATAAATCCCAAAAAACTCCTAATTACATTAGGAAACCCTAAACAATTAATTACTTGATTTTTAGAAATTAAGTATACATATAAAACCCTATTTTAAGATTTTATCAATCTTAAAACATAGAATAACCTACTAAAAAAATAAAAATATGTTTGTAGTAAAAAGAGACGGCAGAAAAGAACCAGTAATGTTCGATAAAATTACGGCGCGAATCCGTAAAATGTGTTATGGATTAAATAAAATTGTAGATCCTACAAAAGTTGCCATGCGCGTAATTGAAGGACTATATGATGGTGTTTCAACTCCAGAACTTGACAATCTTGCTGCCGAAACAGCAGCTACAATGACAGTTCAACATCCTGACTACGCTAAACTTGCCGCTAGAATAGCCGTTTCTAACCTACACAAAAACACAAAAAAAACATTTTCTGAAGTTGTAACAGACTTATATGAATATGTAAACCCTCGAACAGGTAAAAAAGCACCATTAATTGCCGATGATACGTATAAAATCATTATGGATAATGCTGCAAAATTAGACTCTACAATTATTTATAACCGTGATTTTAACTACGATTATTTTGGATTTAAAACATTAGAGCGTTCGTATCTATTAAAAATAAATGGAGAAATTGCAGAACGCCCTCAACATATGTTGATGCGTGTTTCTATAGGTATTCATCAAGAAGATATTGATGAAGCAATAGCAACCTATGAATTGATGAGTAAAAAATTCTTTACGCATGCTACTCCAACACTATTTAATGCAGGAACACCAAAACCTCAAATGTCATCTTGCTTTTTATTACAAATGCAAGACGACAGTATTGATGGTATTTACGACACCTTAAAACAAACTGCTAAAATATCACAATCAGCAGGAGGAATAGGACTATCTATTCATAATATTAGAGCAACAGGCTCATATATTAGAGGTACAAACGGAACTTCTAACGGTATCGTACCAATGCTAAAAGTATATAACGACACTGCACGTTACGTAGATCAAGGAGGAGGAAAAAGAAAAGGGTCTTTTGCTATGTATTTAGAACCTTGGCATGCAGATATTTTTCAATTTTTAGATTTAAGAAAAAATACTGGAAAAGAAGAAATGCGCGCAAGAGATTTATTCTACGCAATGTGGATTCCAGATTTGTTTATGAAGCGTGTACAAGAAGATGGAGAGTGGACTTTAATGTGTCCTAACGAATGTCCTCATTTATTTGATACCTATGGCGATGAGTTTGAAAAACTTTATACAGGATATGAGCAAGTAGGAAAAGGACGTAAAACCATCAAAGCAAGAGAATTGTGGGAAAAAATATTAGAAGCTCAAATTGAAACTGGAAACCCTTATATGCTTTATAAGGATGCAGCAAACCGCAAGTCAAATCAAAAGAATTTAGGTACAATACGATCGTCAAATTTATGTACCGAAATAATGGAATATACTGCCAAAGATGAAGTTGCTGTTTGTAATCTTGCTTCAATTGCAGTTTCGATGTTTATCAGTGAAGATAAAGACGGTAAAAAATATTTCAACCATAAAAAACTATATGATGTTACTAAAAAAGTAACTCGAAATCTTGATACAGTTATCGACAGAAATTACTATCCTGTAAAAGAAGCAGAAAACTCGAATTTCCGTCACCGTCCTGTTGGATTAGGAATACAAGGTTTAGCCGATGCTTTTATAATGCTACGCTTACCTTTTACATCTGACGAAGCAAAAAAATTAAACCAAGAAATATTTGAAACACTCTATTTTGCTGCCGTAACCTCATCTATGGAAATGGCGAAAAAACGCGGAAAATATTCTACGTACGAAGGATCTCCAATGAGTGAAGGACAATTTCAATTTAATATGTGGAATATTTCTGAAGATGATTTAAGCGGTAGATGGGACTGGAAAAAATTACGCAAACAAGTGCTAAAACACGGTGTTAGAAACTCTTTATTAGTTGCACCTATGCCAACAGCCTCTACATCACAAATACTTGGTAATAACGAAGCGTTTGAACCTTATACGTCTAATATTTATACGCGAAGAGTACTTTCTGGTGAATTTATTGTGGTTAACAAACACTTATTAGAAGATTTAGTAGAATTAGGACTTTGGAATAACACCATGAAAGAAGATATTATGCGTGCCAATGGATCAATACAACACATAGATTCTATTCCTGATGATTTAAAAGAACTCTACAAAACTGTATGGGAACTGAGCATGAAAGATATTATAGATATGGCGCGTCAAAGAGGTTATTTTGTAGATCAATCTCAATCTATGAACTTATTTATGCTCGATCCTGATTATGCAAAATTAACTTCAATGCACTTTTATGCATGGAAAAGCGGTTTAAAAACAGGAATGTATTACTTAAGAACAAAATCGGCAGTAAATGCAATTCAATTTACACTTTCTAAGAAAAAAGAAGTAGAAAAACCATTGACAGCTGAAGAATTGAAACAAATGCTGATTGAAGCACAACAAAATCCAGATGACTGTGAAATGTGTGGTTCATAATTAACAAATCTTAAAAGAGACTATCTAAAAAATAGATGTTTTATCAATTTGAGCGAAGTCGAAAAGTATCAATTATTTGATAATAAAGTATTTATCATTTAAATGATTCTTCGTTTTATTCTGAATGACACTTTTTAGATAGCCTCTTTTTTAAAAAATAATTATATGAAAATTTTAGGTATAGGATCAAGAATTAAACATCCAGAATTAGGCTTAGGAGTTGTCACAAACGTTACTTCAATCCATTATTGGGTTACTTTTATTGAAGGCGGATTAGAAACTATTGATATAGATAGTGACTTTGAAATAATAGAAGCAGTAGAAAACGAAGTTGATACCGTTAGTTTTTTTGAGGTAGAAAGTACCTTACGTAATCTATTAAAAAAATGGAGCGACATCTCAGAAATAGTGCCTATTGCTGATAAATGGAAAGGCGGAAAATTACTATTAGAGCCTAAAGACACAAACTTACAGAGCAAAGAAATACCAATTGATACTTTTTTTCACAAAATAGTTATGGTACGCGATAGAGTTCGTGTAATGGAACAAAAAATTAACTCCAGCAACCTTGACGAACAAAACAAAATAGATTTACAACAGTATATTACTAGAATTTACGGTAGTTTAACTACGTTTAACGTGCTTTTTAAAAACAAATCACAACAGTTTTCTGGAAGTAAAAAAAGTTAAAAACATTATTTAGCACGTAGCATTCGCTTGATTTCATTCAATTTCATCAAGGCTTCAATTGGAGTTAACGTGTCAATATTCGTTGCTAATATTTCTTCTTTAATTTCTTCTAATAATGGATCGTCTAATTTAAAAAAACTCAATTGCATATCTTCCTCTTGCGCTTGTTTTAATTTATTTTTTATAGCATCTGATGAATGACTTTGCTCTAATTTTTTTAGCATTTTAGTTGCTTTATTAATCACACTTGATGGCATTCCAGCCAATTTTGCGACATGTATTCCAAAACTATGTTCACTTCCTCCAGAAACGAGTTTGCGTAAGAAAATTACATTGTCTTTTAATTCTTTGACTGATACGTTAAAGTTTTTAATTCGCTCAAAAGTTGAAGTCATATCATTTAACTCATGATAATGAGTTGCAAACAATGTTTTTGCTCTAGTTGGATGCTCATGTATATATTCTGCAATAGCCCAAGCAATTGAAATACCGTCATAAGTACTTGTGCCACGACCTATTTCATCTAACAAAATTAAACTTCTATCAGATAAATTATTCAAAATACTAGACGTTTCATTCATTTCTACCATAAAAGTAGATTCGCCCATAGAAATATTATCACTTGCTCCTACGCGTGTAAATATCTTATCTACAACGCCAATTTTCGCTTTTTGCGCAGGAACATAACTTCCCATTTGAGCCAACAGTACAATTAAAGCAGTTTGCCTTAAAATTGCCGATTTACCACTCATATTAGGTCCTGTAATCATAATTATTTGTTGCGAATTTTGATTTAAAACCACATCATTAGCAATATATTCTTCGCCTATTGGCAGTTGCTTTTCAATTACAGGATGACGACCATTTCTAATTTCTAAATCAGTACTTTGATCAATAATTGGTCGTATATAATGATTGTTTTTAGCCGTTTGTGCAAATGAGCATAAACAATCAATTTGCGCTATTATTTGTGCATTTTGCTGAACAGGTCTGATGAATTTTATTAAAAATTGTATCAAATCAGCATATAATTGCTGTTCTAATTGCCCAATTTTTTCTTCAGCACCTAATATTTTGGTTTCGTATTCTTTTAATTCTTCGGTGATATAGCGTTCAGCCGAAACCAAGGTTTGCTTACGAATCCATTCTTGAGGAACTTTATCTTTATGCGTATTTCTTACTTCAATATAATAGCCAAAAACGTTGTTAAATGCTATTTTAAGTGATGTGATTCCTGTGCGTTCTGTTTCGCGTTGTAACATCGTATCTAAATACGATTTTCCTGATGATGATATAGCGCGTAATTCATCTAATTCGGTTGAAATACCACTTGCAATAGCATTCCCTTTATTGATGTTTACAGGAGCATTATCATTTAGCGTTGTTGTGATTTTATCGATTAATAAATTACAATCGTCTAGTTGATTGCCAATAGTTTGCAAAAACACGTTTTTACTTTGTAAGGCTGCAGATTTTATAGGTAAAATAGCTTTTAAAGAGTCTTTTAATAAAACAACTTCTTTTGGATGAATTTTTCCTGTAGCAACCTTAGAAATAAGGCGTTCTATATCACTTATTTGCTTTATTTGATAAGTTACAGTGTCAAAAAAATCATCTGAATCAATCAAATAATTGACTATTTCATGACGCTGTTTTATTTGCTCAATATTCTTAAGAGGTAGAGCTAACCAACGTTTTAAAAGTCGTCCGCCCATAGGTGAAATAGTAGAGTCAATTACATCTAAAAGCGTTGTTGCTTGTACAGAATTAGCAGTATATAACTCTAAATTTCGTATTGTAAAACGATCCATCCACACATAGTTGTCTTCTAATATTCTATTGATAGCTGTAATATGTGCTAACTTAGTATGTTGTGTTTCTGATAAGTAAAATAGTGCTGCTCCAGAAGCTATAATTCCTTCATGCAAATCATCAACACCAAAACCTTTTAATGTTTTTATTTTAAAATGATTGGTAAGATTATCAATGGCATTATCATATTGAAAAACCCAATCATCTAGATAAAAAGTGTTAAACTGTTCTCCAAAAACTTCCAAAAACTTTACTTTATGTTGTTTTTGAATTAATACTTCACTTGGATTAAAATTTTGTAATAATTTATCAATATATTCATCAGTGCCTTGTGCAGTTAAAAATTCACCTGTTGAAATGTCTAAAAACGAAATTCCGACCTGTTTTTTACCAAAATGTATAGCTGCTAAAAAATTATTTGTTTTTGCTTGTAAAACTTCATCGTTCATTGAAACTCCTGGAGTTATTAATTCGGTAACGCCACGTTTTACAATGGTTTTTGTCATTTTTGGATCTTCCAGTTGATCGCAAATAGCAACTCTACATCCTGCCTTAACTAATTTAGGTAAATAAGTGTTTAATGAATGATGCGGAAAACCTGCTAAAGCGGTTTCGGTTTCACTTCCTGCACCTCTTTTGGTTAAAACAATCCCTACAATTTTTGAGCATTTTACGGCATCTTCTCCAAAAGTTTCATAAAAATCGCCAACACGAAATAGCAACATTGCATCAGGATATTTTGCCTTGATAGCATTATATTGTTTCATTAATGGAGTAATTTTTTTTGCTTTAGCCAAGATGTTTTTCTTTAAAAGTTAGAACTGCTAATTTATGGTTTTAATTTTTTATTTTTGAAAAAAATAAATCCGTTTTTAACAACTACAAAATGCGTAAATTAAAAAATAGTGAACTTCAAAGAATAAATGTAGAAGAATTTAAGAATACCGATAAAATTCCATTAGTTGTAGTTTTAGATAATATACGAAGTTTGAATAATATTGGTTCTGTTTTTAGAACAAGTGATGCTTTTGTAATTGAAAAGATTTACCTCTGTGGAATAACCGCTCAACCTCCTCACAAAGATATTCATAAAACAGCCTTAGGCGCAACAGAATCTGTAGATTGGGAGCATGTTGATAGCACAATTGAATTAATTGATAATTTTAAAAAAGAGAACAGAAAAGTAATTGCTATTGAGCAAGCAGACAACGCTATTTTATTACAAGATTTTAAAATAGAAAGCAATCAAAAATATGCTGTTGTTTTTGGTAATGAAGTTAAAGGCGTGCAACAAGAAGTGGTTTCGGCTTCTGATTATTGCGTAGAAATACCTCAATTTGGTACTAAGCATTCTTTAAATATTTCGGTAAGTTGTGGTGTAGTAATTTGGGATTTGTTTAAAAAAATACGGTTTTAATATAGTGACAACTTATAACAGAAATATTTAACTTTCATGTAGTGATTTTTTATAGTGGGAAAATAAATATTAGTCAAATTCGCTCTCTTTTATTATAGAAAGTTATATACCCAAAATAAGTTTGGCAATCATAAAATAAATTAAAATTCCAAAAATATCATTGCTTGTGGTTATAAATGGACCTGTTGCTAACGCAGGATCAATACCTCTTTTATCTAAAATTAATGGTACAAAAGTTCCTATTAAAGAGGCAATAATTATTACAGAAATTAAAGATATAGATACGGCAATGGTAAAAATAAGTTTATACTGAGCAACAACTCCAAAAGCGATAATAATAAAGGATAAAATCAAACCGTTAATTACACTTATAGAGATTTCTTTTATCATTCTTTTCAAAAAACTTCCCTTAATAATATCGTTTGCCAAACCTTGTACAATTATGGCGCTAGATTGTACGCCAACATTTCCTGCAACCGCTGCAATTAATGGTGTAAAAAAGAATAAGGCTCTATCTTCTGGATTAGACATTAAGCCTTGAAAATTTTGCATAATTGTTACAGCGCCTAAACTTCCAAGCAAGCCTAAAATAAGCCACGGCAAACGCCCTTTTACCAATTCAAAAATACTATCATCTGCTTCAACATCTTCTGTTAAACCTGCAGCCATTTGATAATCTTTTTCTGCCTCTTCTTTAATTACATCTACTATATCATCAATGGTAATTCTTCCTAACAATATCATATTATCATCTACTACAGGAATGGCTTCTAAATCATATTTTTGCATGATTTTAGCCACTTCTTCTACGTTTTCATTAACATTTACCGAATCTACTTTTGGTCTTACAATTTTTGAAATATTTCCTCTTGCAGGTGCAATTAATAAATCTTTTAATGACAACCTTCCTATAAGTTGTTCTTCGTCATTTATTACATAAATAGAGTGTACACGTGTTACTTCTTCTGCTTGTGCGCGCATTTCTTTAACACATCTTGGAATCGTCCAATTTTCATTAACTTTAACCAATTCTTTTGCCATAATACTTCCTGCAGTATCATCGTCATAGGTTAATAACTCTTTAATATCAGCAACATGTTCTTCATCTTCTATATGTGCTATTACTCTTTGTTGTCTATGTTCAGGAAGTTCGGCAATAATATCTGCAGCATCATCAGTGTCGAGTTCTTCAAGTTCTTCAGCAATTTCTTTGGCAGATAGTTTTTTAAGGACTTTCTCTCGAGTATCCTCATCTATTTCCATTAAAATTTCAGCTGTTTTCTCGCTATCTAACAGTTTGATGATGTACGTTGCTTCATCAAGGTTTAGTAAGTCTAAAATTTCAGCAATATCAGCATGATGCTCGTCATCAAGTAATTTAAGAATCGCTGTATCGTCCTGATTTTTAATCAGAATTTCTATTTGCTCTATAAATTCTTTATTAATTTCTATTGCCATCTTGCTCTATTTTTACTGTCAATTCAATAAACGAGTTTACTGATAATTGCTCAGGTCGGAGCGCAAATATAGGGTCTTCTCTTAATTTATCCGATAATTTTAATGATTTTAAACTTCCACGAAGCATTTTTCTTCGTTGATTAAAGGCTGTTTTTACAACTCTATAAAATAATTTTTCATCAACAGGAAGGCTAAAATCTTTTTTTCTGGTAAGTCTAATTACTCCAGATTCTACTTTTGGAGGTGGATTAAAAACGGTTGGAGGCACAGTAAAAAGGTATTCTACATCGTAAAACGCTTGTGTTAATACTGATAATATTCCATACACTTTACTCCCTTCTTTTTCTGCAATTCGCTGTGCTACTTCTTTTTGAAACATTCCTGAAAATTCTGGTATTTGATGTCTATTTTCAAGTGTTTTAAAAACGATTTGCGTTGAAATATTATACGGAAAGTTACCAATAATTGCAAATTGTTGATTTGGAAACAGTGTTTTTAAATCTATTTTTAAAAAATCTCCTTGAATAATATTAATCTTTAAATTTTGAACTTTTTTAGCTGTTTCAAGATATTCAATTGATTCGCGATCAATTTCAATTACATGAACTTTTTTATCTTTTTTGAGTAAATATTTAGTCAAAACACCCATTCCTGGACCAATTTCCAACACTTCATTATACGTATCAGAAATTAAAGAATCTGCAATGTTTTTGGCTATTTCTTCGTCTTTTAAAAAGTGTTGTCCAAGATGTTTTTTTGCTCTTACATTCATATTGTCATTCTTATTTTATTTAAAATACGCAAGAGTCTGTACTCTAATGTCTCTCCTCTTAAATCTAATTTAAAACTCATTAATTATTTTCAATTCTGTTCTAAAAGCAACAAATTTTCCGTTAAAATGTTTACTGTCGTTACGTAATTTGTCAGCATCAAATTGATAATAATCATCCAAGTCTTTACGGCTTTTTGCTCTATATTGTACGGAATAGGTTATGCCTCCCATTTCTTCATCAACCAATACTTGAGTAAGTATCGCACTTGTAAAACGACCTGTTGCTAAAACCGCTGGAATATGAGTGTTAATCCATTTAAGCCACTCGTCATGAATGCTTTCATCTACATTTATTGTTACGTTATATATATACATTTTATTAGTTTTTTAATGAGGAAAAAAGAAGTGTGTATTTTAATCTAATTAATTAAATCGCCTCGTAATTTTCGATATTTTTTTCGAGCTTCTACCAAATGGATACTCGTAGCAAAATCAAATATAATCTTTTGATAATATTCTTTTGCTTTTTCTATGTTGTTTTGCTTTAAATTTAGTTCTCCTAACCTAAAATAAGCATCATCTACTAAAATATCTTCATTATTAATTGCGATGATTTTTAAGTAATTACTTTTTGCTTTTTCTAGTTGCTTTGTTTCTTCGAAAATTTCGGCTTGTTTATACAGTGATTCGTCTTCAATAGCGTGTCCTTTATGGTTTTTTAAAATTTCATCAAGTGTATTGATGGCTTCTTTATTTTTATGCTGATATGCTAATAAATCTGCTTTTGCATAAAGTTTTAAAGCAGTTTTAAGCGTGTCTTTTACGCTATTGTCACTTATTATCAAACTTAAATCCAACGCATCATTTGCTATAAGTTGTGTTGTTGAACCTTTTAAAACTTTCAGTTGTGCTTCTGCCCATTCAAAATCACCTTTAAAATAACTTGTTTGCGCTACTTTATATCTCGCAGTTTGAGCCAATACATGATTTTTTAATCCTGTTTGAACTTGTGAAAAATAGATTAACGCTTCATTAAAGCGTCCGTTAAAAACTAAAATATCTCCTAATTTTATTTTAATTGCTCCTTTTTGATACTTGTCACTTCTCAATTTTAAAGCATCCCTTAAAACATCCATTGCTTTTGTAGGCTCATTTTTTTTAAACGTTAAAAAATCTGCGTAACTCAATTGAATATCAATCGTATTGCTTGACAAACCGTATTCTTTAAATATTTTTTGAAACTCGTTATCAACTGATTCTAAGTCGTCTGATATTTCAATAGCAACATTTAGTAAATATAATTTTGCGTCAATTATTTCAGGTTGATTTGTACTGTGTTCGAGCACAAAATTAAAAATTTGCTGCGTAGTTTTATATGCTTTATAATCAAAGGCTATTTTTCCTAAATCAATAATATCCTTTAAACTTTCTTGACTGCGATTATACAAGGCTTTTTCTTGTATAAATGCTTTATTATATTGTTTTTGCTGTATAAACAACCAACTTAATAATTGGTTCCAAGCATTTTTTGGATTGGTTTGTAATCGTTTTAAAACCAATTTTTTAAAGAGAATGTTGTATTCGTTTTCACTGTCATCAGTAATAAATTTACCTACATAGCGTAAAATAGTTTTGGTATAGCGCTCATTTTTTTCAATCGATTTTAAATAGGTATCAAACATGTTTTCAACATCTCCTTTTTCACCATATATCTGAGCAATTTGATAATTATAATTAGCCTTTGGATTGTACTCCATCGTTTGTTTATACGCTTCTAAGGCGTAATCAAGTAAATGATTGTTTTGAAACGCTCTACCAATAGAATAACCAGAATAATTGTTGTTTTTAAGGTTTTTTAATGCTTTTTGATAGTATTTTTCTGCCTTTTTTTGCTGATGTTGTAGTTCGTAATTATAACCTAACTCTACATAAAACTGAGTTTGTGATGGTTGTTTTTTTAAAAAACCTTCAATAAGTTGTTGTGCTTTTTCAAAATTTTCTAACTGTTGATAACAATCAATTAATTTGTTTAAATAATTAGTATTAAAAGGGTTTTTTTCAAACAACGTTTGATAAATACTCGCCGATTTTTCATATTCTGCTTTTCTAAAATAATCGTACGCCATTTGTTGTTCTTGCGCAAGCAAAAATGGAGCGTTCATTAGTAAAAAGAAAATAATTAGTTTACGCATTTAAGTGTGTTGTTAATTCGTTTGATGTACTATATTTTCTTCAAAGATACATCAAACAAAATGAATAATTAAAATCAACTGTTTTTTATAATTAATCAATTGATTTATAATCTATACTTGTTTGATTTTAATATCACAAAATTAAATTAATTGCAATTAAATCGAACAATAATGAAACGTTATAGTAGTTTTTTAATTTCACTTAGAATGGTATTTTTATCCAAACCTATAATTTTATAGAGTTCTTGCATGTTACCGTGTTCTACAAAATTGTCTGAAACACCTAATCGTTTTATCGTTTTATTTTTATACTGATTATCTGAACAAAATTCTAAAATAGCACTTCCAAAACCACCAATAATTACACCGTCTTCAATAGTAATTATTTTATCAAAATTATTAAAAATAGTGTGTAAAAGCGGTTCGTCTAAAGGTTTTACAAAACGCATATTATAATGAGAAATCGTGTTTTTTGGCAATTCTTTTTGAATTTCTTTAATACTATTTCCTATTGTTCCAATGGTTAATATTGCTATTTTTTTTCCTTCGGATAATTGAACTCCTTTACCAATTTCTATTTTTGAAAAAGGCGTTTTCCAATCAACCGTTGTACCGCTTCCTCTAGGATAACGAATTGCAATAGGATGCTTTAAACCGAGTTGTGCTGTATACATAATATTGCGCAATTCACTTTCGTTCATTGGAGCAAAAATGATGATATTTGGTATTAATCTTAGGTATGAAATGTCAAAAACACCGTGATGTGTAGCGCCGTCTTCTCCAACAATTCCTGCTCTATCTAAACAAAAAATAACAGGAAGATTTTGCAAGGCTACATCGTGAATAATTTGATCGTAGGCTCTTTGCAAAAATGTTGAATAGATATTGCAAAACGGAATCATATTTTGTGTTGATAATCCTGCAGCAAAAGTAACTGCATGTTGCTCTGCAATACCAACATCAAATGCTCTTTCAGGTAGTTGTTCTAACATAAATTTTAATGAACTTCCTGTTGGCATTGCAGGAGTAATTCCTACAATTTTTTTATTCATTTTGGCTAATTCAACCAAAGTCAAACCAAATACATCTTGATATTTTGGTGGTTTATTTTCTTCTGATTTTTTTATTCGCTCTCCTGTTATTTTATCAAATTTTCCAGGAGCATGATAAATTACCTGATTTTCTTCTGCTAATTTTAAACCTTTCCCTTTTACCGTTGTAATATGTAAAAATTTTGGTCCTTTTATGTCTTTTAAACGGTTTAATTCTGTCAAAACTGCATTGATATCATTTCCGTCAATTGGTCCAAAATAATTGAAATTTAATGCTTTTGCAATATTGTTTTTTCTGACTTTTTTTCCTGCTTTTACATTGGTAAAATATGCTTTCAGCGCACCAACACTTGGATCAATTCCCATAGCATTGTCATTTAAAATAATTAAAATATTTGCATTGGTAACTCCTGCGTGATTTAAGCCTTCAAATGCCATTCCTGAAGCTATAGAAGCATCTCCTATAACTGCTATATGTTGTTTTGTATATTCACCTTTTAATTGTGATGCTATTGCCATTCCAAGCGCAGCAGATATAGAAGTAGAACTGTGACCAACGCCAAAAGTATCGTACTTGCTTTCACTTCGTTTTGGAAAACCTGAAATTCCGCCTAACTGACGGTTGGTGTGAAATCTATTTTTACGCTCTGTTAATACTTTATGCCCATAGGCTTGATGTCCAACATCCCAAATTAATAAATCATTTGGCGTATCAAATACATAGTGCAAGGCAATAGTAAGTTCAACAACTCCTAAACTTGCGCCTAAATGCCCTTCTTTAGTTGCAACGATATCAATAATAAAGTTACGCAACTCTTTTGCAAGTTGAGGCAACTGAGTAATTGAAAGTTGACGTAAATCTTTAGGGTTATTAATATTTTTAAGCAAATTACTTTTCACAAATACAAAACTACGACTATATTTGCTATATGGAAAATCCCTTTAATGATACTTATTTTATGAAGCGCGCATTACAAGAGGCGCAACTTGCTTATGATAAAAATGAAATTCCTATTGGAGCAGTAATTGTTTGTAAAGATAAAATCATTGCGCGTGCTCATAATTTAACCGAGATGCTTAATGATGTAACGGCACATGCTGAAATGCAAGCCTTTACTGCTGCTGCTGATTATTTGGGTGGAAAATATTTAAAAAATTGCACGTTGTATGTTACGCTTGAACCTTGTCAAATGTGTGCAGGAGCAAGTTATTGGACGCAAATTGATAAAATTGTTTTTGGTGCTCGTGATGAGCAAAGAGGATATTTAAATATGAAAACTACATTACATCCTAAAACAAAAATTGTAAGTGGAATTATGGAAGAAGAATGTAGTAAACTACTCTCTAAATTTTTTATTGAAAAAAGAAATTTAAATTAATTTTTACGGGTTTTTATCTCTCATTTTATCAAGATTTTCTTTGGTAAGCATATAATCTTTAGGGTCTTTATCTTTCCATCTATAATAGGAGAATAGAGGAATAACAAGAAAGAAAATTCCGAGTACACCAAAACCGATAAATTTTTGCGATAATTCACTTTCGCCTAAATATCCATAGAGGATGCTTCCTAAAGAGGTGATTAGTAAAATAGAAATAAGGTGTTTCATTGTTTTAATTTGTAACTTCTATTAATTTTCTTCTATAAGCAGTTAGTAATCTAGATTTTGATATAAATCCATAGTATTTATCTTCTTTTAAAACCACCAAATTCCAAGCGCCAGTTCTTTTAAATTTATTTAGAATTTCTTCAACAGAATCTTTTTCATAATAGATTATATCAGATGCACTGTGCATTAAGGATCTAACTTTAACTTTTTTATACATGCTTTTGTTGAACATTATTCCTCGTATGTCATTTAAAGTAAGTATTCCTAAAAATTCATTCTCTTTATTTACAACAGGAAAATGATTTCTAGAAGATTTGACAACTGCATTATTAACAACTTCTCCTAAATTCATATTAGGATATAGCAAAACAAAATTTATTTCAATAACTTTGTCTAAATCTAGCATCATTAATACGTTTTTATCTTTATTATGTGTTAAAAGTTCACCTTTTTTTGCCAATTCCATTGCATATATATTATGAGGAATATATTTTTTAGTAATTAAGAATGATATTGAAGCTACAATCATTAATGGTACAAAGAGTTCATATCCTCCTGTTATTTCTGCAATTAAAAATATTGCTGTTAAAGGTGCGTGTAAAACTCCTGCCATAAGACCTGCCATACCAACCATAGCAAAATTAGTTTGCGAGAGTTTGTGACTAAATAAATTACTGTAATTTATAACCATCGCTAAAATATATCCTGATAAACTACCTGTAAATAAGGTTGGTGCAAAAACCCCTCCAATTCCTCCTGCTCCAAATGTTAAAGACATTGCAATTACTTTAAAAGTAACCAATCCTACCAAAAAAAGAATTATTATCCATACATTATCCGAAATAGAATGAAAAATATTATTTGCAATAACCTCTGTGGTGTTTCCTTTTAATATATTATTAATAGTTTCATAACCTTCTCCAAATAAAGGAGGTACCATATACACTATTATACCTAACAAAGCACCTCCAACTAAAAGTTTTTTATATGGATTATTAAATTTTTTAAAATAATCACTAATCCAAAAATATATTTTGCTAAAATAAATAGAAGTCATCGCTGAAGAAATACCTAATAATATGTAAAAGATAACATCATTTAACACAAATTTATCTTGAATATTAAAATGTAATAGAACATCTTTCCCTAAAAAGAAATAAGATGTTAAAACAGCAGTAATTGACGCTAAAAGTAGAGGTACCATTGAAGATATTGTTAACTCCAAACTAAATACTTCAACAGCAAAAACTATTGCTGCAATTGGTGCTTTAAATATAGATGACATCGCACCTGCAGCAGCTGCACCAATTAAAAGCGTTCTTGTTGTTTGGTTTAGATGAAAAAGTCTTGAAAAATTTGATCCTAAAGCAGCGCCAGTTGCAACTGTTGGCCCTTCTAATCCGACAGAACCTCCAAAACCAACAGTTAAAGGAGCTGTTAATAATGAAGCCCACATTTGATGGTTTGGCATTATTCCTTTTAATTTAGAAATAGCATATAACGTTGAAGGAATACCATGACCAACTCTTTTTTTTATAATATTTTTTATGGCAAATAATACTATAAATAGACCTATGATTGGAAAAATAAAATAAAATGCTTTATGTAATTCTTTTATAAATCCATTTTCTAATAAATATTGAATTAAATGTGTTAAATTCTTTAAAATTACTGCACCTAATCCTGCTAACAATCCTATGATGGCACTAATTATATTTATAAACTGGTTATGTGATATATGTTTATATCTCCATTTTAAAAATTTAACAAAAATAGATTTTGGTTTGTTCATTATTTAAAAAATAAGAAGAAAAGAATTGTCAAAATGATTACATAATCAATCTAACTCCACCTAATTCTTCTATTCTATACGGAAAACGATCGCCTGGAGATCCAATAAACATAAAATTTACAGGTATCTTCCATTTTTTTGATAATTTTTGTATTAATTCTGGTCCAAACGTATCTTCAATTACAACATAATCAATGTGAATATCTGGATATTCTCTATCTAAAAATTCAATATCAGTAGCAAGATTTGTGTTTGGTTTTTCATCTTTATTTAGTACTGTTACTATTTTTATTTTTTTAGTATGTTCATTGTCTTTTATATACATCATTACCTTATTTAGGTTTGATAAATGATCTCCTTTTGTAAAGAAAACAAATTCTTGAGAAATAATTCCATTTATTGTACTAATAACATACTTGTTGACTTTTTTTATAATTTTAAGTACACTTCTAAGAATGATTATTCTATTAAGCATTATTACAATAAATCCCATTGCAACCAAAAAATAGGGTAAGAACAGTGATAAATTGCTTGGTAAAGTTTCTTTTGTTACTTCTCCTGTTAAATGATTTGTTACTTCAACTACTTTTGGAGGCATTATTATATTTCCCCAAAGAGCAACACCTACACCAATCATGGCAATTATAAGTCCAAACCAAGGTGCTCTTTCAGGTCTAGGAAGTGTTTTTCGTTTCATTTTTAATAAAATATTTCCTGCTACAAATAATCCCATAACTGAAAGAAAAGAAATTGTGTAAACACCTGCTAATAAATTAACATTTCCTTTAGTTATTATCAACACCGAAATACTTAATAAGAAAAATGTAATAATAATTCTGTAAGAAGTTCCTTTTGAATTTTTCTTTAATAGTCCTTGAGGTAAAATTCTGTCTAATGTCATTCTTTCCAACAAACCAGAAACTCCTACAAATGAGGTTAATACTGCTCCTGACAATACTAATACTGCATCTATTGAAACTATCCACGCTAACCAATTTCCTGCTGATATTTTAGCCATTCCTGAAAGTAGTGTTGTGCTGTATTCCGAATTTATAGTTTCAATAGGGAAAATTGTTATTGCTAAAACAGCCATTAATGGATTAAAAATACTTACTACAATCCACATATTTCTTAATGTCTTTGGAAAAACTCCTCGCTCTTGTTCTTCAACAAAATTTGCAGAACTTTCAAAACCAGAAATTCCTAACATTGATGCTGCAAATCCTAAAAAAATAGCTTTTGTTAAATTACCTCCTTGAGGTAAATAATTTTGATTTGCATCAAAAACTTCCAATCCGTTATTCATTAAATAATAAACTATCGCAAATGTTAAAACAATTAATGAAACTAAATGAAAAATAAAAATGAAGATTGCAACTTTTGCAGATTCTGATATTCCATTAATAACCAACATTGCAAAGGCTCCTAATAAAACTACAGTTGCTAATTCTACATATGTTGGAAACAAATAACTCAAAGGAGCAAATAATGGCGTGTGCATTGCACCAATTATGTCTGCTAGATAGTGCATTCCTTCACTTCCAGATATTACAGCAGTTGCCATATAAGAAAGTAATGTTAATGCTGCCGCTAATGAAGCCATGCGCTTACTTGTAGTGTTTAAAAGTGCATTATACGCTCCTCCATTTAATGGTAGGGCGCCTACAACTTCACCATATATTTTTCTAAAAAAGAATAAAACTACAGCAACTATAGATAACGTTACCCAAGCATATTGTCCTGCCCATAAAATAGCTAAAGCTGATACATATAAAACGGAAGATGAAATATCATTTCCAGAAATAGCAGTTGAGGCTAATTCTCCTAATTTATGATGAATTTTTTTGTTGTTTTTTGACATTTTTATAAAATTTTGATTAAAAGTAATAAAAAATACTGCTTTTATGCTTTTTTTTAGTTAGTTTTTAAGTCCAGTTTTAAATTTAATTCTGTAAGTTGCTCATTATCAATTGGTGCTGGCGCATCAATCATTACATCTCTCCCTGAATTGTTCTTTGGAAATGCTATAAAATCACGTATTGTTTCTTGTCCGCCCAAAATAGATACTAATCTATCTAACCCAAATGCTAAGCCTCCGTGTGGCGGTGCTCCGTATTCAAAAGCATCCATTAAAAAGCCAAATTGTGCTTTGGCATCTTCATCAGAAAAACCTAAATGACGTAGCATTATTTCTTGTGTTTTTTTGTCGTGTATTCTTATAGAGCCTCCTCCTATTTCATTTCCATTCAATACCAAATCATAAGCGTTTGCTTTTACTTCTCCTGGTTTTGAGTCTAACAATTCTAGTTGTCCTGGTTTTGGTGAGGTAAACGGATGGTGCATTGCATGATAATGTCCTGTTTCTTCATCTAGTTCTAATAATGGAAAATCAACAATCCATAATGGCGCAAATACTTTTGGATTTCTTAAACCAAGTCTTTCTGCTAATTCCATACGCAAAGCGCTCAATTGCGCTCTTACTTTATTTGTTTCTCCTGATAAAATGCAAATTAAATCTCCTGATTTTGCACCTGTTTTTTCCGCCCATTTTGCTAAATCATCTTGATTGTAAAATTTATCTACTGATGATTTATAAGTTCCATCATCATTGCATTTTACGTATACCATTCCGAGTGCTCCAACTTGTGGTCTTCGAACCCAATCTATCAATTTATCTATTTCCTTTCTTGTGTAAGACGCTCCGTTTGGCACGGCAATACCTACAACTAATTCGGCTGAATTGAATACTTTGAAATCTTTGTGTTGTGCAACTTCATTTAATTCGCCAAATTCCATTCCAAAACGAATATCTGGTTTGTCATTTCCATATAATCGCATTGCATCATCATAAAGCATTCTTGGAAATTTAGCAACCTCAACTTCATTAATTTCTTTTAACAAATGACGCGTTAATCCTTCAAAAATAGTTAAAATATCTTCTTGCTCTATAAATGCCATTTCACAGTCAATTTGTGTAAATTCTGGCTGTCTATCGGCACGTAAATCTTCATCTCTAAAGCATTTTACAATTTGAAAATATTTATCCATTCCTCCAACCATCAACAGTTGTTTGAATGTTTGTGGCGATTGAGGTAAGGCATAAAATTGACCTTCGTTCATTCTACTTGGCACAACAAAATCACGTGCTCCTTCTGGAGTTGATTTTATCAAGTATGGTGTTTCAACTTCTATAAACCCTTCTTCTGATAAATATTTTCGTACTTCCATCGTTACTTTATGACGGAAAATTAGATTGTCTTTTACTGGATTTCTTCTAATGTCTAAATAGCGATATTTCATTCTAATATCTTCACCTCCATCTGTATCATCTTCTATTGTAAAAGGAGGTGTGAGTGATTTATTTAGAATTGTTAACTGAGAAACCAAAATTTCTACTTCACCAGTTTCTATATTTTTATTTTTTGATTGACGTTCTATGACGGTTCCTTTAACTTGAATTACAAATTCGCGTCCTAAAGATTTGGCTTGTTCCATAATTTCTTTTGGTGTGCGTTCTTCGTCAAAAATTAATTGCGTAATACCATATCTATCGCGCAAATCTACCCAAATCATAAATCCTTTATCACGTACTTTTTGTACCCATCCTGCAAGTGTAACTTCATTATTTACGTTTGCCAATCTCAATTCGCCGTTTGTATGACTTCTATACATATCTCTATCCTAATTATTAAAGGCACAAATTTAATCATAAAACTTAGTATTTAAAAGATTGATGTAATTTAGTTTTATATTTGCCTTTTATTACTCCAGATTTTATGAGCAAACTATATTTAGTTCCTACACCTATCGGAAACCTTGAAGATATAACTTTTAGAGCTATAAAAGTGCTTAAAGAAGTTGATTTAATTCTTGCTGAAGACACTAGAACTTCAGGAAAATTATTAAAACATTTTGAAATTAACACACATATGCAATCGCATCATATGCACAATGAGCATAAAATGGTAAACCGAATTGTAGATCGCATAAAAACTGGCGAAACAGTTGCTTTAATTTCGGATGCTGGAACGCCTGCTATTTCTGATCCTGGATTTTTACTCACAAGAGCATGTATTGAAAATAATATCGAAGTTGAATGTTTGCCTGGAGCAACCGCTTTTGTACCTGCACTTGTAAATAGCGGATTGCCAAATGATAAATTTGTTTTTGAAGGATTTCTTCCTGTTAAAAAAGGACGGCAAACGCGCTTAAAATTGTTAGCCGAAGAAACGCGTACAATGATTTTTTATGAATCTCCTCATAAATTGATAAAAACTCTAGGACATTTCACTGAATATTTTGGTGATGATAGGCTTATTTCTGTATCAAGAGAATTGACAAAACTATTTGAAGAAACCGTTAGAGGTACTGCTACAGAAGTGTTGGCGCATTATACCAACAAACCGCCAAAAGGCGAGATTGTAATTGTAGTTGGCGGGAAAAAATAATTAATTATTATTTTTTATATTATTTCCTGAAAAGAAATTAAAAAATTTCTTAATTGGTATAGAACTAAAAAACAAAGCCATTGAATCTATTATGTTTTTATCAATTTTTTTTAAAACATAAACCATCCAGCTTATCCACAAAAGAAGAAAAACAAAACAAAAGATTAGACCTAATACTATTATCTTAAAATATTCTACATTCATAATTTATGTTTTTTTACAAAACTACACGTAAGAATTCTTTTGCTTAGGACATGTAAAATTCTAAACACGTAGTTTCGCATTATATTTAATTAAACAAATATCATAAAATTGTAGATTGAAAAAAAGGACATAAAAATATCATGTGAATTTTGAATCAAAACCCTTTTGTTTGTAAGGGTTCTAGATTAAAATAAGAGTTTATTATATTATTTGTAAGTCTTTCAAAAACATGCAAAATAAAACTAGACATCTAATTTAGAGGTGATTAAGCCCTTTGTTAGTGTCTAAAATATAGACAAAATAATAAAATATTATTTTGTCTAGGAAATTATTTTAACTACCTAAAAAAGAGGCGTTTAAAAAAAGATAATTACATCTGCAAATCAACAAATTCGAATTTATTACCACTAAAGAGTCCTTTGTCAGACAGTTTTAAATCAGGAATTACCAACAGCGCCATAAACGAAAGTGTCATAAAAGGAGCGCGAAGCGTACAACCTAATTCCTTAGCCATTGCATCTATTTCTTGATATGCTTTTCCTGTTTCCCAACCGTTTTTATCACTCATAATTCCTGCAACTGGCAATGCTACGTTTTTTTGTTGCTTGCCATTTACTGCACAAACTCCTCCTTTATTTTTGATAATCAAGTTTACAGCATTACAAATTTCTTGATCCGATGTTCCTACAACCACAATATTATGACAATCATGCGCTACCGAACTAGCAATTGCTCCTTTTTTTAATCCGAAATTTTTGATGAATGCTATTGATGGTTTTGTATTTTGATATCTATTCACAACTGTCATTTTTAAAATATCATTGTCTACATCAGCAATTAAATTTTCATCTTTTATTACAGTTTTTGCATGAATTTCATTGGTTATTAATTCGCCATCTAAAGCTTCAATTACACGTACATTTCCTGTTGTTGCTGCTACTTTAAAATCGGATACTTTTTTTGGTAATACATTAAAATTATTTGGTTTGTCAAATGAAACTGGTTTTACATAAGACTCTCCGTTTTCTGCAACCAACTCACCATCAATATAGGTTTGAAGCACTTTAAAATCAGCTAAATCTTCAACAATAATAAAATCAGCATTATCTCCAATATTGAGCAATCCAACATTCATATTATAATGCTTTACAGGATTTACACAAGCAGATTGTAATACTTTAAAAACATCTATTCCTTTGGCAACTGCACGTGCGCATAATTGGTTAATATGACCTACAATTAAATCATCAGGATGTTTATCATCTGAGCAAAACATCATATTATTATAGTGTTTTGGCATCAAGTCTATTAATGCTTCAAAGTTTTTTGCTGCGCTTCCTTCACGAATAAGAATTTTCATTCCGTAAGCTAATTTTTCTTGAGCCTCTTCAAAAGTAAAACACTCATGATCAGTAGAAATTCCTGCCGAAATGTATTTTTTTGCATCATCACCTCTAAGTCCTGGAGCGTGACCATCAACTGGTTTATTGAAATGTTTTGCCCAAGCAATTTTCTTTAAAACCTCTTGATCATCAAACAAAACGCCTGGATAATTCATCATTTCAGCCAAATAATAAATATCTTTATTTGCCATTAATTCTTTAATTCCTTCAGAATTTATAACTGCGCCTGCAGTTTCAAAACTTGTAGCAGGAACACAAGACGGTGCGCCAAAATGAAATTTTAACGGTACTTTTTTGCCGTTTTCAATCATATAATAAACTCCCTTTTTACCAAGTACGTTTGCTATTTCGTGAGGGTCAGAAATAGTAGCAACAGTACCGTGCAAAACTGCCAAACGTGCAAACTCTGAAGGCACTAACATTGAACTTTCTATATGGATGTGCGCATCAACAAATCCTGGAAGGATATAGTTTTGTACGTTGTGTTCTTTTTTTATTACGGATGCTATTTTACCATTTTTAATAGTTACTTCCGCAGCAAAAATCTGCTTATTATTTATATCGACAAATTGTCCTAAAATTGTTTTCATTTATTGATGTTTTCCTTTGTTCCAACCGTGTTTTTGAAGGTATTGTTTACCGCTTTCTACCGCTCCGTTTTCTAGTGATGTTCCCATAGAATCATTCCATCTGTTTAAATATCCGAAAAGAGAAATTACACCTAACATTTCAACGATTTCACCTTCGTCCCAATGTTTATAGAGTTCTTTTTTAATTTCTTCATTTACTGCATTCGGAATCACAGATGCTGCTAACGAAAATTCTAAAGCTGCTCGTTCGGCATCTGAAAATGAAGGATGCGTTCTGTATTCCCAAATATTATCTAACTGTTCTTGTTCGGCTCCATAACGTTCTGCAGCACGTATTGCATGTGCTTGGCAATATCTACAACCTGCAGCATTGCTACTTACCCAAGCAATCATTCTTTTTAATGCTGATGTTACTCTTCCGTAGTTTTCCATTACTGCTTTATTCATATTAATAAATGAACGTGCAATTTCTGGACGAATTTGCATGGTCAAAACCGAATTTGGACAAAAACCGAGTGTTTCGTTAAAAAATTCAGCTAATTTTTTAACGTCTTGATTTGCATCAGCAGATAAAGGTTCAACAAGTGGCATATTTTGAAATTATAATTGAGCAAACAAATATAATTTTATATATTTACTTGAGCAACTAATCTCGCTTTTATGAAAATTATTTTACATCCTTTTGAATTGGAATTAAAACACACATTTACCATTTCTAGACAGTCTTTTAACACCAAACCAACATTAATTGTGGAATTAAAAGATGGTAACTTATCTGGTTATGGTGAGGCTTCTGCAAATCCGTATTACGGTATTTCGATTGAAAAAATGACAAGAGATATTATTAATTGCCAATCAACAATAGAACATTCAAACAAGGAAACTCCCGAAGATTTTTGGAAAAAACTATATCCATTATTGAAAGACAATATGTTTGCGCTATGTGCATTAGACTTAGCGTTTCATGATTTATATGCTCGAAAAAAAGATAAAAAATTAGTTGATTTATGGAATCTCGACACTTCTCAGAATCCGATGACAAATTATACAATTGGTATTGATTCTGTAGAAAAAATGGTTAACAAGATGAAGGAAATGCCTTTTCCTATCTATAAAATTAAATTAGGAACAAGTGAAGATTTAAAAATTATTACCGAATTACGTAAGCATTCTGATGCAATTTTTAGAGTTGATGCAAATTGTGGTTGGACGGTAGATGAAACCATAAAAAATGCTGTTGCGCTACAAAAATTAGGTGTAGAATTTATTGAACAACCTTTAAAAGCTGATGATTGGAACGGTCACAAAAAAGTATTTGAGAATTCTGTATTGCCAATTATTGCGGATGAAAGTTGTCAAATTGAGGCTGATATTATAAAGTGCTTTCAACATTTTCATGGAGTAAATATAAAATTGGTAAAATGTGGAGGTTTAACTCCTGCAAAACGAATGCTCTATCAAGCAAAAGAATTTAATATGAAAACGATGGTTGGTTGTATGACAGAGTCTTCAGTTGCTATTTCGTCAATTGCACATTTATTGCCATTACTTGATTATGTTGACATGGATGGTGCTTTGCTTTTAAAAAACGATATCGCTGAAGGTGTTAAAATAGAAAAAGGGATTGTAAAGTATAGTACTATAAACGGAAATGGTGTAAAATTACTTTTAAATTAATTCTATATTTTTATTTCTATAATCGTTTAGTAGTTCAGAATCAGCGTTTAACTCAGTAATGAGCGTATCAATAGCAGTAATATTACAAATTTTATATCTACTCGGAAGTGTGTCTAATTTTTCAGAAATAGTAAGCGAAACCACTCTTCTTGATGATTTTATCATTGCTTTTTTTAATTGAGCTATTTCCCAATCAATTGCTGTAATGCCTTCATTTATATGGATGTATCCTGTTCCTAAAAAACAAATGTCGGCTTTTATTTCTGATAAGGTTGTAATGGCACCTCCTCCTGTTGCCAATTGAGAATCTTTAGATAAATTTCCACCAATAAAAATAACCTTATTATTTTCTTGTATACTATTAAGTAGTTCAATTGCCATTGGCAAACTTGGCGTAAAGAACGTTAAATCTAAATTTTGAGGGATTTGTTTGGCTAACTCTATATTTGTTGAGCCTCCACTAACTAAAACTACATCTCCTTTTTTTAATAAGGAAACTCCTTTTTGAGCAATAATTGTTTTGTCTTTGAGTCCATAAATTTCTCTTTTTCTGTCAGAATAAATATTAAATCCATTAGATACCGCTCCTCCATGAACTTTTCGTAGTTTTTTTAAATCATCTAACGCTTTCACGTCTCTTCTAGCCGTATCAATAGAAACATTTAATATTGCTGCTAAATCACTTACTAAAACTCGGTTGTGAATATTAACTTCATTAAGAATTATTTTATGTCTTTCTGCTTTTTTCAAATCTTTTTTTAAACTCTAAATATATTAATAATAATTGTATTTTCAAAAAACACTATGATTGGTATTTTTAATACAAACTGTGTTTTTAATACTTTATATCGTAATTTTACCAAAAATACAACTCTTATGACACATACAGTTAAAACAAATTGGAAGGGAAATATGCAATTTGAATCAACACAAAATGCTGGTTCGTTGCTAATTGATGCACCTCAAAACGGAGAAGAAAGCAATGGATTGCGTCCAAAAGCATTAATGTTAAGTGCTTTGGCTGGATGTTCAGGATTAGATGTTGTATCACTTCTTAAAAAAATGCGCGTTGATATTGCTGATTTTTCTATTGATATTGAAGCAGAACTCACCGAAGAGCATCCTAAATATTACAAAAAAGTAACTGTAATTTTTAATTTTTATGGATCCGATCTTAAAAAAGATAAAATTGAAAAAGCAGTAAAACTATCCGAAGAAAAATATTGTGGCGTTTTAGAAATGTTTAGACAATTTGCTAAGGTTACAACTGTAATAAACTATTTTGAACAATAGATAAACTAAAAAAACCTCAACAAATGTTGAGGTTTTTAAATAATAGTTGAATTTATTAGTTATAAATCCCACCAAACTTTAACAGTCGGTTCTTTTTTGTTAGCTAATACATTTTCAGGGTTTCTAGTTTCTTCAGATACTGGATATTGGGCTCTAACTAACCATTGTCCTGGATACTCTCCTATTGCATTATCAACAGGTAAAGATAAATCTTTAAAAACATTGGTAGAAAAATCATATCTACGTAAATCAGAAAACACCTCAGGATTTAAAAAGTTTGCGATGTACTTTTCTTTCATAATATGCTGTAACATTATATTTGTCACTCCCATATCAATTGAAGTATCTGTAAGATAAGCATTCATATCTGTTGCGCTTACGCCTAATTTATTCATACTTGCTGTAATACCTTCTAAATAAGATGTGTAAGCATTGTTATTTGTACCAACACTTGTTTCATTACCTCCATTAACAATAAACTCCGCCTCTGCTTTAATGAACATTGCTTCTGCATATGAAATGATAACAATTGGCGCTTCTTGATTTGTATAAAAACCACCATCTGCAAAATTTGTGTTCGCTGATGAGCCGTTAGAAGAAAGTCCATCTGCTCCACTTTCATATCCTAACCAAGGATCAGTGATTGCTCCTCCGTTTGTCGCATATATTGGTAATCTTGGATCTATTGCTATTGTAGTATAAGGATATGAAGTGCCATTCATATAATTTACCAATTGGTCGCCAATTTTATCATGATCATTACTAGTTGCTGCAGCCAAAATTTCTCTTGAATACCATGGATTGATATTTTTTGTGGTATAATTCATTTGAAAATCATCAGAATTTGATGTAAACCCATTTGCTAAACTTGCTAAAGCTGCTGTTGCTGCTGCCATACCATTTTGCTCAACAAGATGTAATTGATATCTCGCTTTTAATGTATATGCTGCTTTTAACCAGTTAGAAGCATCTCCATCATAAATTAAATCTCCTCCTATTGAAAAACCAGATGTGTCTGGTGCTTCGAGTAGTGTGATTGCATCTGATAACAACATATCTATTTCATTATAAATTGATTGTTGTGTGTCAAATGCAGGTTTAGGATTCTCTGTACCTTGTGATGCCTCCGAGTAAGGAATATTATCCCAACTATCAGCTGCTAAACCTATATTAATTGCTGTTAAAATTTTTGCAACAGCCGCAATGTGGGTTGCATTATTTTCTTCTGCTTTTGTTAATATTGTTTTAAGGTTTGGTAAAACATACAAATATATTTGACTCCAAGTACCTGCCATACTTGTTGCTCCAGCAGCACCTCCTCCGCGTCCAGTAAATTGCTGGCTATAGTTTCCTAACACTCGTTCTGCATTATATTGTGCTTGTATAGTATGGTAAATTACGGGTCCCATTAAATCACTCATCCCTAATTGGGCTGAGGTAGTTGTTCCTGATGGTGTATTCACATCATAATACCCTTCGCTACATCCTGAAAAGGAAACTAAGAGTATTACTATTACTACATTAATTATTATTTTTTTCATTTTTATATTTTTTAAAATTGTACTTTAAGACCTAAAGAATAATTTGTAGTTAACGGTGTAGTTAAACCTGTAAATCCATAAATATTACTTCCTGCACTAAATTGATTTGATTCTGGATCAAATCCTTTAAAAGGCGTCCATAATAGTATATTCCCTGCATTTGCAGTTAATGATGCGCTGTCCATACCTATTTTATCTAATACCTTACTATCAAAATTATATGTTAGTCCAATGTTTCTTAATTTTACCCAAGACCCATCTTGTAAAAGCACTTCTGACGCCGTATTATAGTTGTTAAAATCTCTATAAAAACTATTTGCTGTGATAGTTAACGGAATTGTATTTGTCTCAAAACCACCATTTCCATCATCCATTACACCTTCCAATACTCTATCTTGATCTCTAAATTCTGTTTCTTTTAAGTTTCCGTTTCTTAATGCGTTTCTATAACCTCTATCATATAAATCTCCTCCTTTTTTATATTCTAACAAGAAATTGAATCCAAAATTTTTCCAAGTAATAGTATTATTTACAGAAGCGATATAATCTGGAAATGCATTTCCTACTTTAACTTTTTCGTTTCCATTTTCATAGAAAAATCCGTTGTTTTCTGATCCAGTAACAATCCACTTTCCATCAGCGCCAACATATCGTTGACCGTCAGGAGCAGTTTGAAATACCCAACCATATAATGCTCCAAGTGCATCGCCTACTTTTGCTTTTGCAGTAATATAATCATCAAAGAAAATAATTTCACCTACATCTTCTGGAATAGCAGTAACTTTACCTTCATTCGTTGACCAGTTTAATGTTGTTGTCCATTTTAAATCTTCATTTTTAACGATATCAGCACTAAGTAACAATTCGTGTCCCCAAGTTTCATAATCTCCTGCATTTCTAACATAACTAGAAATTCCTGAAGATTGAGCTGTAGCTACAGGAAATATTTGATCAGATACTTTTGTTTTATAATATGAATAATCTAATCGTACTCTATTATTAATAAAACGTAAGTCTGTTCCTATTTCAAAAGAATTACTTTTTTCAGGTTTTAACAATGGATCACCGGCTCTTGTACTTGCTCTATATCCGCCAATTCCGTCAAATGGAAAATTTGGTTCGTTTATAAAGAATTGTCCTATTCTTCCAAAATTAGGACCTTTACCAACTTGTGCCCAAGATGCTCTAAATTTTCCAAAAGAAAACGTATTACCTTCTGCGTCAAATAAATCATTAAATAAATATGATAAACTGGCTGATGGATAAAAGAAAGATCTGTTATTTGATGGCATTACAGAAAGCCAATCATTTCTTCCTGTAAATGATAAAAATAATTTATCTTTATATTCTAATCTTAAATCTCCAAATACACCTGTTGATCTTAATTGACTTACCGTATTGTTTGTAAATCTATTAATTGTATTTGATAAGTCATTAATTCCAGGCACATTAAGTGTTTCTCCTCTTACTCCTGAATATGTTGTTTTAATATCTGATAGTTGATGACCTACCAAAAACGAGGCTTTAAAATCTTCACTAAAATCTTTAGTGAATGTTACTAATAAATTTGATTCTAATCCTGTGAAGTTAATATTTTCATTTACTATAAAACCGCCTACTTGTGTACCTACATCTAAATCAGCTGGAACAAATCTATTTCTTAAATCGGCATAATTATCAACTTGTGCTGAATACGAAATATTTAACCAGTCTTTGGCTGCCCAATTTAATTTCATGTTTGCTACCCAACGATTTACATCATCATTCAAGTTACTTGTTTCAGCAAAATAACGAGGGTTGTCTATCCAGCCTGGAGTATAGTTTTTTTGTGTTCCGTCAGCATTCAAATAATCATTAATAGGAAAAGTTGAGGACCAATAAGATAACGAACTGAAAATAGATTTATCTCCACCATTCCCTCTAGAACCTCCAGAATTAGAATATGAAATAGACGTATCTAAATTTAGATTATCTGTTATTTCAATTCCTCCTTTTAACCTAAAATTAATTTTTTGATAATTTGTGTTTGGTAAAATTCCCTCATCATTACTTTTACCAGCAGAAAAGAAATAATTTAATTTTTCTGTTGCTCCGCTAATATTCATGTTAATTTGACTATTAACTCCTGTTCTAAACAATTCGTATGGACTATGAAATGCATCATTTCTTAAATCCGTAATTGTTCCATCAGCTTGTACAAATTCATCGTCAGTAAAAGGAACTCCCCAAGAATAAAATGCCCAACTAAATCGATTGTAACCATCGTAAGTATTTGTTGGGTCGATTGTAACTCCAGGTCTTCTGCTTGTTCTATGACCCTCTCTAAATGTTGTTTGCAACTCAGGTGTCTTAGTAACCTCTCTAATTGTTGTTGAAGTACTCACTGAAATTTTGGCTTTTCCTTGCTTTCCTCTTTTGGTTGTAATTACAATAGCTCCATTAGATGCTCTAATACCATATAATGCAGTTGCCGCTGCACCTTTTAATACTGAATAACTTTCAATATCATCAGGGTTAATATCTCCTGCTCTGTTTGAAAAAGCAAATTGCTCTGAACTACTAGATGCATTTGAACCAGCGCTAGGTAAGATGTCTCCTGAAAAAGTATCGTTATTTAACGCAACTCCATCAACAATAATTAAAGGTTGGTTACTTCTTCCAGGATTTACAGAAGAAACTCCTCTTATCAAAATATCTACACCTCCTCCAGCGGAACCTGAAGTTCTATTGATTTGAACTCCCGAAACTTGTCCTTGAAGTGCCTCAAGAGCATTATTTTGACCAGATAAATTTAAACTTTCAGCCTTCACTTTTTGAACTGAATAACCCAAAGCTTTTTCTTTCTTTTTAATACCAAAAGCCGTTACTACTACCTCATCAAGTTGACTTGCATCTTCTTCAAGGGTAACATTTAACGCTGTTCCGCTAACAGTAATTTCTTGTGTTCTAAATCCTAAAAAGGAAAAGACCAAAACATCTCCTTGATTTGCAGAAATTTGATAATTTCCGTCAAAATCTGTTGATGTTCCATTGTTCATGTCTTTAACTTGTATGTTTACGCCTGGCAATGGTATGCCAGATTCGTCTTTTACATTTCCACTTACTGTTGTTGTTTGTGCAAATAAAAATGTAAAGGATGTTGTAAATAAAACAAGAAAAAGAACTGTGATTTTTTTTCTCATATTTTATATATTTTGAATTAGTATGCAGTAAAGTTAAGAAAAAAAGACTTAAAAAAATTTTTTACGTTGAATAATTGCAAAAATAATAAATATTATGCTGTTAAATAGTGCTTTAATTAAACCTGATTTTTTTGTAAAACATCCATAAATAGCGTATTTTTGACTATGCGCTGGACTTTTAAACCACAACCTGAAAAAGAGAAAATTGAAAAATTAGCTCAAGAATTAAATATTGACCCCTTAATTTCAACTCTATTGATACAAAGAGGTGTTGAAACCTTTGATGAGGCTAAAAAATTTTTTCGCCCAACTATCAATGATTTACACGATCCGTATTTGATGAAAGATATGGATAAAGCCATTGTACGAATTGAAAAAGCAATTAAAAACAATGAAAACATCCTTATTTATGGTGATTATGATGTAGATGGCACAACGTCTGTTGCGTTGGTTTCGTCATATTTAAAATCTTTTTATCCGAATGTAGCAACTTATATTCCAGATAGATATGATGAAGGTTATGGAATCTCTATTCAAGGAATTGACTTTGCATCTGACAATGATTTTTCATTAATTATTGCGCTAGATTGTGGTATAAAAGCGAGTGAAAAAATAGATTATGCTTCTAAAAAAAATGTAGATTTCATTATTTGTGACCATCACAGACCAGGAAAAAAACTACCCAAAGCAATCGCCGTTTTAGATCCAAAACGCGAAGATTGTAAGTATCCTTATGATGAATTATGTGGTTGCGGAGTAGGTTTTAAATTGATACAAGCATTAGCCAAAAATAGAAATCAAACCATTGATGATTTATTGCCTTATCTCGATTTAGTAGCAACTGCTATAGCTGCCGATATTGTTCCAATTACTGGTGAAAACAGGGTGTTGGCTTATTTCGGACTGTATGTTATCAATAAAAAACCAAGAGTTGGCTTTCAAGCCTTTATAAATCAGTTACACAAAAAAGAGTTAACTATTACCGATGTTGTCTTTGGAATTGCTCCTCAAATTAATGCCGCAGGACGAATGAAACACGGTTTGCATGCAGTTGAATTAATGACTGAAACCAACTTTGAAAGCGCACAAAAAATGGCATCAGAAATTGGAAAATTCAATACCGACAGAAAAGAACTCGACAAAAAAATCACTCAAGAAGCACTTCAACAAATTAAAGAAAATAATGAGCAAAATAACGCTTCAACTGTTGTTTTTAGTGACACTTGGCATAAAGGTGTTATTGGTATTGTAGCCTCAAGATTGATTGAAAAACACTATAAGCCAACATTGGTTTTCACCAAAAGTGGTGATAAACTTGCTGCTTCTGCAAGATCTGTAAAAGGATTTGATGTGTATGAAGCGTTAGATAAATGTTCTGAGTTTATTGAACAGTTTGGCGGTCATAAATATGCCGCAGGATTAACCTTGCTTCCTGAAAATTACCAAAACTTTAAAACAAAATTTGAAGAAGTGGTTAAAAAAACACTTCCTGAAGAACTAAAAACACCTGAAATAAGCATCAATTCTGAAATAGAATTAAGTGATATTACACCAAAATTTTTTAGAATTCTAAAGCAATTTGCTCCTTTTGGACCTCAAAATATGCGTCCAACTTTTACTGCAAGTGGTTTGCGAGATAATGGATACGGAAAACAAGTTGGCGCTGATAATAATCACTTAAAACTCAATATAATTATTGGCTCTGATAAAAAAACGTACAACGCTATAGGTTTTGGTTTGGGTGATAAATATGAATTAATCCATAAAGGAAAGTCTTTTAGTGCAGTATTTAATCTTGATGAAAACCATTGGAATGGCAATACTTCTCTTCAATTATTACTAAAAGACATTAAGGTTGAATAATTTTACTTCTCTTTAATCAAATACACGTAAACAGGATAGTGATCACTATAGCCTCCTGTAAAGGTGTTATTTGACCAACTTCTAAAAGGATAACCTTTATAACGCCCTTTTTTAGAAGTTAAATAACTCGGATTGAAGATATTTGCTTGATAAAACTTATATGTTTTATAATTTTTATTGGATGCTATTAAGTTATCTGACAAAATAATTTGGTCAAACAAATTGATGTTATCTCTAAATCCTAAAGTAGCAAATCCGCGTTTAAACATCTTAGAAAAAGGATTGTATAAATTTCCTATTTTTAATATATCTTTATTCGATTTTACTCCCAAAACAGCAAAACTTTGAGAGTCAGGATTATCGTTATAATCTCCTAATGAAATAATTTTAGGTGAAGTGTATTCAAAATATAAATCTTCAATAATTTTAAGATTCAATCGCGCAGACTCATCTCTTAAATATTGTGTTTTAGATGCGCCTCCTCGTTGCGAAGGCCAATGATTGACTATAATATGAATCAATTCTTCATCTAAATATCCTGAAACTAACAATTGATCTCTTGTTCTTACACGATATCCTTTGTTGTTCCACGCTTTTAATTCATATGTTTTATAATCTAATATACTAAAAGCGGTTTCGTTGTATAGTAATGCTACATCAATTCCTCTCCAATCGCGTGATTCTTTATGCACATAATTATAGTGTTTGTTTTTTAAATACTTACTTTTTAATAAATCATCTAGAACACTGCTGTTTTCTATTTCACAAACACCTACGATTGCAGGACTTTGACCTGTTTTATTTTTACCTATCTCAGATATTACCTTTGCCATATTATCGATTTTTTTGAAATACGCTTCAGTTTTATTAGATTTTAACTGTAGTATAGGACTGTGCTCGTCTTTTTTTAAAGGATTATCAATAGTATCAAATAAGTTTTCTAAATTATAGAAAGCAATTGTGTTGATTTTATACTGTTTCTTTTGTTGAGCCGAACAAAAAACAATATAAAACAAAAGTAGAAATACTTGTATTTTAGTTTTCATAACATATTTTTTAAACATCTAAAAAATAGAGGTTTAAATATACAACATAAACTTTAAACTTTAAAAACGGTTTTCAAATATTTTAAAAGGTATATTGTAAGAGAGTTATAAAGCCGTCTTTATTCTTTCGTCTTACAGCGAAGCGGTCTTTAATCTTATGTCTGGCAGCAGTATTACTTTTTCTCTTTTAGCAAATACATATATACAGGGAAATGGTCACTATAACCTCCTGTATAACTTCCGTATGAGAAACTTCTAAACGGATATCCTTTAAATCTTCCTTTGCTATTTATTAAATATTTTGGGTTATAAATACCTGCTTTTAACATCTTATAGGTAGAAAAATCTTTTGTTGATGTTAGTAATTGTGAACTAATAAGTATTTGATCAAATAAATGTAAATTATCTCTAAATCCTGCCGTATTAAAGCCTCTTGCAAACATTTCTTCATATGGATTATAAATGTCATTCTCTTTTACATTTTTTTTCTTTCGTTTTGTTTTTAATATTTTTTTAAAGCCTGTTTCTATAGGGTCATCGTTGAAATCTCCCATAGTAATAATTTTAGCATTTGGCTCTTTTGAGCGAATTTTATCTATAATTTTTAAGTTTAAAGCAGCCGCTTTTTCTCTAAACGGAATACTACGTGTGCCTCCTCTTTTTGATGGCCAATGATTAACAATTACATGTATTTTTTCGCCATCTAAATATCCTGAAACCAACAATTGATCTCTAGTGAAAATTCGTTTACCTTCTGTATCATATATCTTTAATTCATAATTTTTGTGAAAAACAGGCTTAAAATATCTTGGCATATATAGCAATCCTACATCAATCCCTCTTTTGTCTGGCGATTCATAATGAATAAAACTATATCTTTTGTTTTTTAAGAATTTCCCTGCTACTAAATCTTTTAAAACAGTATCGTTTTCAATCTCTACAACACCTATCAATGTTGGGCTGTTTTTGGCTTTTTCTTTACCTATTTGAGAGAGAACTTTCCCTAATTTGTCAATTTTATCCCAATAAACTTTAGATTTACTCCCTTTCAATTCCATCATTGGACTCGCTTCATCATTTTTAGCGGTATTATTTATTGTATCAAATAGATTTTCTAAATTATAAAAGGCTACTGTTCTTATCAAATATTGCTTTTTTTGTGAAAAACCTTTAGTTGACACTAATAAAACCGTTAATATTAGAATGAATAATCGTTTCATGTTTACTGTTTTTTTTATTGATTTTACAAAAATAAGTACAATTTTTGAGCCAAATTAATAATAATGCTGAATTAACACTAATTTAAACCTAAAATAATAATTTGATAATGTAACATTAATTTTAAAATCACTAACTTTGAAAACCGAAATTTTTTTAAAAAATATATATAATATGAAAAAACCTATTATTACAATACTCTTTAGTGTATTTGTTTCTTTTATGACAATTGCACAATCTACAGGTATTGTTAAAGGGAATGTTTCTGATAGCTCCAATGCTAAAGCTTTAAAAGAAACATCCATTACCGTAGAAGGTACAACCATAAAACAAACAACCGATGAAAAAGGTAATTTTGTTTTATTAAATGTTCCTGTTGGAAATCAATTAATTAAAATTCAAATTGACGGCTACGAAACCCAAAGTTTTCCTGTCACTGTCAAAGAAAACGAAACGTCAGATTTAGGCACTATTCTTATGTATAAAGATGAAGCCATACAAGAAGATTTAAGTGTTATTTCTCTTTCAGATGATGAATTAAATGATGATGATGGCGGAGCAGATAATACCGCTGGAATGCTACAAGCTTCAAGAGATGTTTTCTCAAGAACCGCTGCTTTTGAGTTCAGCGCAACATTCTTTAGAGCAAGAGGATATAATTCTGAAAATGGAAAACTTCTTATCAACGGAATTGAAATGAACAAAATCTATAATGGTCGTCCGCAATGGAGCGATTGGGGCGGTTTAAACGATGTTATGCGTAACCAATCTATTACGAACGGATTAGCAAGTTCTGAAGTTGCTTTTGGTGGTATTGGTGGTTCAAATAACATATCAATGAGAGCGTCAGAATACCGTGAAGGAGGTCGTGTATCTTATGCTGCTTCTAACAGAAGTTATATGGGTCGTGTAATGGCTAGTTATTCTTCTGGAATGAATGAAAAAGGATGGGCGTATTCAATATTAACCTCTAGACGCTATGGAAATGAAGGTTATAATGATGCTAGTTTATACGATTCTAATTCATTTTTTGCTTCTGTAGAAAAAAAGATAAATGACCAACACAGTTTAAATTTAACCGCATTTTACACTCCTAATAGACGTGGAAAATCATCACCGAATACTCAGGAGGTTTATGATTTAAAAAACACACGCTACAACGCGTATTGGGGATATCAAAATGGTAACAAAAGAAACTCAAGAGTTCGTAAAATTAAAGAACCTGTAGTAATGCTTAATCACTATTGGAATATAAGTGATGCTACTACATTAAATACTAATATTGCGTATCAAACAGGAAGTATAGGAAACAGCCGTTTAAACTATGACGCTAATAACCCTGACCCAACTTACTACAGAAAATTACCAAGTTATTTCTTAAGAGATCCTAATAATTTAGATTATGAAGGAGCATACTTAGCAAGAGAAAATTTTCAAAACGATGGGCAAATTGATTGGACAGCAATGTACCAAGCAAACTTAACTACAGGACGCTCAGTTTATGCTTTATATGAAGACAGAAATGATGATGATCAATTTACTGCAAATACTATATTTCGTACAGAATTAAATGATAATATAGATATAAATGCAGCTATTACATATCGAAATTTAAAATCTCATAATTATGCTAATATGTTAGATTTATTAGGAGGTTCTGGATATTTAGATGTTGACACTTTTTCTCCTTTTGGAAGTAATCAAGCAGATAATGATTTAAGAAATCCGAATAGAATTGTACAAGAAGGAGATGCTTTTAAATATAATTTTGAAATGAATGCTTCTGTTTTAGATGCATTTGCTCAAGCACAATTTCAATACAATAAAATTGACTTTTTTGTAGCAAGTAAATTTTCATCAACAAACTATCAAAGAAATGGTTTGTATGAAAATGGTCGTTTTCAAGGAAATCAATCGTATGGGAAAAGTGAAAAAATGAGTTTTAACAACTTTAGTTTAAAAGGAGGTTTTACTTATAAAATTAATGGTAGAAATCTTATAAATGTAAATACAGGTTATTTAACAAAAGCACCAACTATCAGAAATACGTTCTCTAATTCTAGAGAAAATAATAACGTAGTTGTTGGTTTGACTGATGAAAAAATCACGTCATTTGATGCAAGTTACATTCTAAGAACACCAAAGATTAAAGCACGTTTAACAGGTTATTATACCAAATTTGAAGATGCTACCGAAATTTCTTTCTTCTATGTTGATGGTATCAGTGGTGCTGATGAAGGAAGAGGATTTGTACAAGAAGTCCTTACAGGAGTTGGCAAAAGAAATATTGGTTTAGAGTTTGGAATAGAATATCAAATAACACCAACTATCAAACTAAAAGGAGCAACTTCTTTGGGTGATTATATTTATGATACTAATCCTAATTTATATATTGCCTCTGATGATTTTGCACAAAATATAGAATATGGCGAATCATCACTAAAAAACTATCATGTTGCTGGTGGACCACAACGTGCAATGTCTGTTGGATTTGAATACCGCGACCCTAAATATTGGTGGTTTGGAGCAACAACCAACTATTTTTCAAATGCTTATGTAGATGTTGCACCTATTACTAGAACTAAAAACTTTAGTACTGATCCTGTTGATGGATTATTATTTAATGATTATGATCCTGTTTTGGCAAGAGAATTGTTAAAACAAGAACAATTTAACGATTATTTCTTAGTAAACGCTGTTGGAGGTAAATCATGGAAAATCAACAAAAATTATATTGGTTTCTTTGCAACAATAGGAAACATACTAAACCAAAAATATAAAACAGGTGGTTTTGAACAATCTAGAAATGGTAACTTTAGAACCTTACGTGACGACAAAGCACGTGACACTCCTGTATTTGGATCAAAATACTGGAACGGTTACGGAACAACATATTATTTAAATGTGTATTACCGATTTTAATAAAAAAAGACTATAAAAACATTAATAAAAAAACAATGAAAACAATTAAATTTTTAAAATTAATCGTAGTAGCAATACTAACAATAAGTATTACTTCATGTGTTGATACTGATCAATATGAAGTGCCAGCAGAAGCAGATGCTACATATAATCCTGCTTCAGGTATTGAAGCACAAATAGCAAATGGAACATTAACTGCTGTTACTATAGCCGAAGTAAAAGACTTAATGGTTGCTGATGATGTAAATCAAATCACTTCTGATTTAGTCGTAATGGGATACGTAGTTTCATCAGACGAAACAGGAAATTTTTACCAAGAATTTTATATCCAAGATGCGCCAAGTAACCCAACTGCAGGTATCAAAATTGTACTAAGCAATAGAGATAATTATATAACTTATAATATTGGAAGAAAAATATATATCAAATTAAAAGATTTATATGTTGGTGAAACAAGAAACGGAAATGGTGTTGCTGCTATTGGTGGTAAAACACATGTAGATAACAACGGAAATGGTGTGGTAGATGCCATGACTAGCAATCAAGTTCCAATGTATATTTATAGAACAAATGTTGTAGAAACGATTGTTCCTTTAGAACTAACTTTGCAAGAAATAAGCGCCTCTCATATAGGACTATTTATAACTGCAACAGGAGTTGAGTTTCCGTCTTCATTAGAAGGGAAATCATATGTAGACCCTACAGATCAGTATGATACACAAAGAACGATGCAAGCTTGTGGCGGTTTTGATTATGCTACTTTCTTGTTAAAAACTAGTGCGTTTGCTTCATTTAAAGATTTAATTTTACCAAATATGAATGGTACTATTAGCGGTATTATATCTAAAACCTACAATGGTAGTGATCTTGTTATGACACTTAACACACCAAACGATGTAGTTATGAATAACACAAGATGTGAACTGTTAGATATTAA
Source organism: uncultured Lutibacter sp. (assembly GCA_947311835.1). Lineage (GTDB taxonomy): Bacteria > Bacteroidota > Bacteroidia > Flavobacteriales > Flavobacteriaceae > Urechidicola. The sequence goes on from CAMZLV010000087.1 coordinate 47,524, forward strand.
TGATTTTACTGTACTTGCAGAAGAAGATTTTGACACCTCTACAAATTATCAAGATTTAAATACTCCAGGATGGACAAACTTTGCTGAAGCAGGATCACGAGTATGGAGAGAAAGAGTATATCAAGGAAATGGATATGCAGAACTTAGCGCATATAATGCTAATGATAATTCTAACATTGCATGGTTAATTTCTCCTGCAATTGATATGGATACTGCTGCAAACGAATACTTGAGTTTTAAAACAGCACAACATCATCTTGATTCACCTCTTAATACATTAGAAGTTTTTATTTCTACCGATTTTGATGGAACTGATGTATTAGCTGCAACTTGGAGTCCTATTACTGCAAATACAGCTTCTCAAGGAGATTCATGGTACACATTTGTAGAATCTGGTTTAGTTGACTTGTCTTCTTATTCTGGAAATGTTTATATCGCATTCAAATATACAGGTGCTGGAAATGACAATCAATTAGATGGCTCGTATATGGTAGATGACTTTTTAGTATTAGCAAATTAATTCTAATTTAAACCTACAAAAAAATCCGAAGTTTAGATACTTCGGATTTTTTTTGTACATCACTTTAAGTTATTTAATGAAAAGTGTCGAGTTGTATTTTCTTTCAAACCGTTCTCGATACTATTTTCTCCTTTGGTCAGAAATCACTCGAACTGACGATTTTAGTTTTTAATAATCTAATTATTATTTGTAAATCTAAAAAAAGAACTCTTTCTAATGTATACAGTTATTTTCACTCACTAAACATAGCAAATACCAAAAACAAATGTTTCTAGTGTCCTTATACTAAATAACAAACACTTTGAATAACATTTAACTGCCCTTACCTGTAGTCATTTGTAGCAGAAGCAATAGCAGATGTAACAAGATCTTCTGTTTCAGCAAAGCACAATAAATTTTGGAGAATGATGAGATAGGGATTAAAGGAATATATAAGGGTAAAGAGGGAGAAGAGTTATTAGAGGTAAAAGAAGAAGAA
>CAMZLV010000088.1 GCA_947311835.1 uncultured Lutibacter sp.
CCCATAACTATTAAATCAACATTTTGTTTTGTGCTTTCAGTAATAATACCATCAAAAGCTTTGCGAAAACAAACGAGTTTTACAATTTTGACATTTCTTAAAAAATAACGTTTTGTTAATTTTTCAAATTTTTCTTGCGCTTTTTTCATATACAAAAGCGTTGTCGGAGATTTATCAGCATTATTGTAGTTTATAGGGTCTGCAATGCTAGAAGGCAATTCTAACATATGAAGTAAAAGTAGTTCGCTGTCAGTTTGTTCTGCAATTTTAGCAGCTACTTTTGCAGCAAATTCTGCTTGTTCTGAAAAGTCGATAGGTACGAGGATTTTTTTCATAATCATTTGGTTTGTTGTTGGTAAGAAGTTCTGTAAATATATAAAAAAAACAAATAGAAAGAAAATCATTTTTATCATTTAAAAATAAATTGTACATTTGCAAACGAAAATAAAGAACAATTGGAAAGTGGAGGGGACGAAAAGTCCCCTCTTTTTATACTAAAAAATGGACAAAGAGCAAGTACGGAAGTTGGTAAAAGAGGCGTTAGAAGAAAATGAAAAATTGTTTTTAATAGAATTATCATTTTTGCCAGACAATAAAATATTTATTGAAGTAGATGGTGATTCTGGAGTAACTTTAAAGGAGTGTATTCGTATAAGTCGTCATGTAGAGCACAACTTAGATAGAGAAGAAGAAGATTTTGGGTTAGAAGTCACCACTCCAGATATTGCAAATCCGTTAAAGGTATTGCGTCAATATAAAAAAAATATAGGCAGAATATTGGAGGTAAAAACGAAGGATAATAACAAATTTGAAGGAACTTTGGTTAGTGCAAATGATACTGAAATAGTATTAAAATGGAAAGCAAGAGAACCAAAGCCAATTGGAAAAGGAAAAATTACTGTTGAAAAAACAGCAGAGATAGCATATACAAATATACAAGAAGCAAAAGTGAAGATTATATTTAACTAGAAAGATGGAAAACATAGCATTAATAGAATCATTTTCAGAATTTAAATCTGACAAAAGTATTGATAGAGTTACGCTAATGGCGTTACTCGAAGAAGTTTTCAGAACTGCATTGAAAAGGAAGTTTGGGTCAGATGATAATTTTGATATTATTATTAATCCAGATAAAGGAGATTTAGAGATTTGGAGAAATAGAGTAGTAGTAGCAGATGGAATGTCAGAAGACGATAATGAAGAAATTGAATTGTCAGAGGCGCGTAAAATAGAGCCAGATTTTGAAATAGGAGAAGATGTATCTGAAGAAGTAAAATTGAAAGATTTAGGACGTAGAGCCATTTTAGCATTACGCCAAAACTTAATTTCAAAAATTTATGAGCATGATAGCACTAATATCTTTAAACATTTTAAAGAATTAGAAGGAGATATTTACAGTGCTGAAGTGCACCATATAAAGCACAATGCAATTATTTTATTAGATGATGAAGGTAATGAACTGATTATGCCTAAAAGCGAACAAATACGTTCAGACTACTTCAGAAAAGGAGAATCGGTTAGAGGATTAATAAAATCAGTAGAATTACGAGGAAATAAACCTGTGATTATTTTATCAAGAACAGAACCTCGCTTTTTAGAAAAATTATTTGAGCAAGAAATTCCAGAAGTATTTGATGGCTTGATTACCATTGAAGGTGTAGCAAGAATACCTGGAGAAAAAGCAAAAGTAGCCGTAGATTCGTATGATGATAGAATTGATCCTGTAGGAGCATGTGTAGGAATGAAAGGTTCAAGAATTCACGGAATTGTACGTGAATTAGGAAATGAAAATATTGACGTAATCAACTTCACCAAAAATGAGGAGTTATTTATAGCAAGAGCATTAAGTCCTGCCAAAGTAACTTCAATGGAAATTCATTTAGAAGAAGACAGAGAAGACGGTAAAAAAGGAAGAGTTGATGTGTTTTTAAAACCAGAAGAGGTTTCAAAAGCAATAGGAAGAAATGGAGTAAACATCCGTTTAGCAAGTCAATTAACAGGATACGCTCTAGATGTACAACGTGAAGGTGTAGAAGATGAAGATGTAGAATTGACTGAGTTTTCTGATGAAATAGAAGGATGGGTAATTCAAGAATTACAAAATGTTGGATTAGACACAGCAAAAAGTGTGTTAGATAAAAGTGTTTCAGAATTGGTTAAGAGAACCGATTTAGAAGAAGAAACAATTGTAGAGGTTCAAAACATTTTACGATCAGAATTTGAAAATTAATTTGTAATTTTCACAAAAGAAAAAAAGTAAGAGTAACAAAAGAATATGGCGGAAAATAAAACAATGCGACTGAGTAAAGTTCTACGAGAATTAAACATTTCGTTAGATAGAGCGGTAGAGCATCTTTTAAGTAAAGGATTTGAAGTAGAAGCACGTCCAACAACCAAGATAACTGGTTCGGAGTACGAAGTGTTACTTGATGGCTTCCAAGCAGACAGAAGTAAGAAGGCGGAATCTAAAGAAGTAAGCGAAGAGAAAAGAAAAGAAAAAGAAGCAATAGCTTTAGCACGCGCTGAAAAGTTAGAGAAACAACGTCTTGAAGAAGAAGCAAGGAAAGAAGTTTTAAAAGCCAAATCAGAAAAATTAAAGCTAAAAACGATCGGTAAAATAGATTTAGACGCTAAAAACAAACCTAAAAAAGTTGAGCCTAAAAAATCAGAACCAAAAAAAATTGAATCAGAAAAAGTAGCACCTAAAAAGGCTCAAAAAGAAAAGGTTGCTATCAAACCTGAAGAGGTTAAAAAAGTAAAAGCAAAAGAAGAGAAAGCACCTATTAAAAATGAGGAAATAAAGCAAAAAGGTAAAACAGAAGAATTACCTGTGCAAGAAACTCCTGAGGTGAAAGAAATTACAACTGATGCTGAAACTACCGAAGAAACCACGGAGAGTAATACTATTGAAACTCAATATAAAAAATTAGGAGGTCTTAAACTTGCTGGAAAAATTGATTTAAAACAATTTGAAAGACCGAAAAAGAAAAAACCAGAAACCAACAAAGGGAGTGGTAGTGCATCTGGAGATAAGAAAAAAAGAAAGCGAATAAAGAAAGACTTTAAACCAGGACAAGGAGGAAATTATAGAGGAGGAAACCAAAGAGGAGGTTATAAAGGAAAATCGCAAGGAGGAAGACGTAACGTAGTCAAAAAACAAGAACCTACAGAGGCAGATGTTCAAAAACAAATTAGAGAAACCTTAGAAAAACTACAAGGAAAATCTAAAAAAGGAAAAGGAGCAAAATACCGTAGAGAAAAAAGAGATTTACATCGTCAACAATCAGAAATAAACCAAGAAATTGCTGCAGCAGAAAGCAAAATACTAAAAGTAACAGAATTTGTTACAGTTAGTGAAGTAGCAACAATGATGAATATTCCAGTAACACAAATTATTGGAGCCTGTATGTCACTTGGTATGATGGTTACTATGAACCAACGATTAGATGCAGAAACATTAACAATTGTAGCTGAAGAATTTGATTACAAAGTAGAATTTGTAGGAGCAGAAGTAGAAGATGCAATCGTTGAAGAAGAAGATAAGCCAGAAGATTTAGTATCAAGAGCGCCAATTATTACCGTAATGGGACACGTAGATCATGGTAAAACATCTTTGTTGGATTATATTAGAAAAACCAATGTAATAGCAGGAGAATCAGGAGGAATTACACAACATATTGGAGCATATGGTGTTCAGTTAGAAAGTGGTCAACAAATTGCTTTTCTAGATACTCCAGGTCACGAGGCCTTTACAGCAATGCGTGCACGTGGAGCACAAGTAACCGATTTAGTTATTATTGTAGTTGCAGCAGATGATGGATTAATGCCTCAAACTAAAGAAGCAATTAGCCACTCACAAGCAGCAGGAGTTCCAATAGTTTTCGCTATTAATAAAATAGATAAAGAAGGTGCTAATCCTGATAAAGTAAAAGAAGAATTAGCAGCCATGAATTTATTGGTTGAAGATTGGGGAGGAAAAATACAGTCGCACGATGTATCTGCAAAAACAGGACAAGGAATAGATGAACTTTTAGAAAAAGTATTGTTAGAGGCAGAAATGCTAGATTTAAAAGCAAATCCAAATAAACGAGCAATAGGTACAGTTGTAGAAGCTTACCTTGATAAAGGACGCGGATTTGTATCTACTATATTAGTACAAGAAGGAACACTTAATATTGGTGATTATGTACTTGCAGGAAAAAATAGTGGTAAAATTAAAGCCATGTTTAATGAGCGAGGAAATCCTATGAAAACAGCTGGACCATCAACGCCAGTTTCAATATTAGGGTTAGATGGAGCACCACAAGCTGGAG
>CAMZLV010000089.1 GCA_947311835.1 uncultured Lutibacter sp.
ATTTCTAAAGGTTTTTACCCTGAGATAACCATTCAAGATTTTCCAATAAGAGGAAAACAAGCGTATTTACATATAAAACAAGAGTATTACTCAAGATATTTTGCAAACTAATATATAAGTTACATTTGATCTTTTAAAACATTAGTTAAAAAATTAAAATGATAACTTGTATCTCTCATTAAATTATAACTCTTTTTTCTACCTAATTCATTGCCGTTTCTATCAATTACAACTATTGTTGGAAACGAATTGACATTATATAATGTACTTAAATAGTAGTTGTTTTTACGTTGTTTTTGAGTGATTAAATCTTTATTTCTAGGAAAGTCGGCTTCATAAATTATAAAATTTTCATCTGCGAGTTTTTTGAATTTTTTTGAATCGAAGAAATCTTCAGTTAACATTTTACAAGGACCACACCAATCTGATCCAGTAAAAAAGACTAAAAGAGGTTTCTTTTCTTTTTTTGCAATTTTTACTGCTTTTTCATAATCTGTTTGCCAATTAACTGCATCCTCTTGTGAGAAAGTAACACTTGAAAATCCAACAATAAATAATATCCCTAAAATTATTTTTTTCATGCTATAAATATTTAATACATATGATTTTGCAAAGATAATGCCATTTTATTAACGTCAAAATGTTTCAATAAATTGTTCAACTAATTTACCAACTGTTTTTTCAGCAATTTTCGCAACTTGTTGTACTTCTTCATGAGACACTTCCTCAACCAACCCTTCTACTCCTAAATCAGTTATAACGGATAATCCAAGACATTTCATACTCATATGTTTTGCTACTATAACTTCAGGCACTGTAGACATACCTACAGCATCTGCGCCAATATTTCTGACCATTCTATATTCAGCAGGTGTTTCAAAAGTTGGTCCTTGTAAAGCCAAATATGTGCCTTTTTGTAATGATATATTTAGGTGTAGTGCTGTTTTCTCCATTAAAGATATCATTTTTAAATCATACGGTTCGTGTAAATCAACAAATCTTGGTCCAAAACGCTCATCATTAAAACCTCTTAAGGGATGTTCAGGAATCATATTTATATGGTCATCAATCAACATAATATCTCCTACTTTAAATGATGAATTTACTCCGCCAGAAGCATTTGATAAAATTAAACGTTCAATACCTATAAATTTCATTACTCTTATTGGAAAAACAACTTGTTGTATAGTGTAACCTTCATAATAATGAAACCGTCCGCGCATTGCCAAAACGTTTTTACCTCCTAAAACACCAAATATCAATTCGCCTTGATGCCCTTTTACAGTTGATATAGGAAAGTTAGGAATTTCTTCATATGGTATACTTATTTTAACATCAATAGTATCTACTAAATTTCCTAAACCCGTTCCCAAAACGATTCCAAAATCTGGTATTGATATTCCTTTTTCTTTTAAAAAACTAACTGTTTCTTGTACTTTGTTCCACATATTTCATTATTTTTATATCAAAATCACTTCCGTGATCTACAAACTTTATTTTTATTTCGAGGTAATAAACATCCAAATTAGATTTTAATCTAACAAAATCTTTTTCGGTTGTTAAGATTATCTTTTTTTGAGATGTAATTTTTTCAAATTTCTTTTTTATGTCATTAATTTCTTTTTCAGAAAAGTTGTGATGATCACCAAATTTTAAGTGCTCAAATTGAATACTTTTTTCAATTAAAAATTCGGTTAATGGCTTTGGATTAGCAATTCCTGTTACCAATAATACTTTATAATTTTTCAATTCATTAATTGGAATTGATTCTAATTCATCTTTTACATTTGTATCATATACGATTTTCGAAAAAAAGACGGTTTGATATAAAGTAGGTTGTAGTTTTTTAGCTACTTCAAATTGTTGTTCGTCAGTTAATTCCTTTGGACATTTAGTTACAACAATCATCTGAGCACGTGTTGCACCTTCAATTTTTTCACGTAAATTTCCTGTTGGTAACATTGTATCATCAACATATAAATCATTATAAGGTGTTAATAAAATATTAAATCCTGCAGTAACTTTTCTATGTTGAAATGCATCATCTAGTAAAATAATTTCAGGAGGTGAATGCAACTTTTTTAATTGTTTGATTCCATTAACTCTATCAGTATCTACGGCAACAATAATATCTTTAAATTTTTGATAATATTGAAAAGGTTCATCACCTATTTTGGTAGCATCAGAAAATTTATCAGCAATGATAAAACCTTTTGTTTTTCGCTTATATCCTCTACTTAAAACAGCAATTTTATACTTATTTTTAAGCAAACGTATTAGATATTCTATTTGTGGAGTTTTACCTGTACCGCCAACACTTAAATTGCCAACTACTATTACTGGAATTTCAAACTTAGTAGACGTTAAAACACCTTTATTATACATCGTATTGCGTAATTTTGTGATTTTGCCATACAAAACCGAAATAGGATATAATATTTTACGTATTTTATTCATCATTGCGAAAATACAAAAGAATTGCCATATTTCATTTGAAAAGTTTAACTTTGAAACTAAATTTTATTCATTTATGACTATAAGAGATATTACGAATTCGATAGAAGAAATTGCTCCATTACATTTAGCCGAAGATTTTGACAATGTTGGCTTGCTTATTGGAAATTATAATACTGAAGTCACTGGAGTTTTAGTAACACTAGATACTTTAGAAAATATAGTAGATGAAGCTATTGAAAAAAAATGTAATTTAATTGTAAGTTTTCATCCTATTATTTTTGCTGGTTTAAAAAAACTAAATGGCAAGAATTATGTAGAACGCGTAGTTTTAAAAGCTATAAAAAATGACATTGCAATTTATGCAATGCACACAGCTCTTGACAACTCTATAGTAGGAGTTAACGCTAAGATTTGTGATGTATTAGGCTTAAAAAACAAAGAAATTTTAATTCATAAAAAAGGAATTATCAAAAAATTAACTACTTATGTACCTCTTAAAGAAGCTGAAAATTTACGTAAAGCACTTTTTAATGTTGGTGCAGGTAGTTTAGGTAATTATGACAATTGTAGTTTTAACACCAATGGTTTTGGAACATATAAAGGAAATGAAAAATCGAATCCAACAAAAGGAATCAAGGGAAAAGATCATTCCGAAGAAGAAACTTTAATAAGTGTATTATTTGAAAAAAATAAAGAAAATGATATACTAAATGCACTTTTCAGAAATCATTCATACGAAGAAGTAGCATATGAAATCGTAACATTAGACAACACGCATCAACAAATAGGTATGGGAATGGTTGGTGAACTAGAAAACGAAATGACAGAAAAAGATTTTTTACTGTTTTTAAAAGAAACAATGAAAACGGAGTGCATTCGCCATTCAAAATTATTAGGAAAAAACATAAAAAAAGTTGCAGTTTTAGGAGGCTCTGGAAGTTTTGCTATTAACAATGCTATTCGCTCTAATGCAGACATTTACATCACTTCTGATATTAAATACCATGAGTTTTATAAGGCTGAAAACAAACTCATAATTGCAGATATTGGACATTATGAAAGTGAACAGTTCACAAAAAACCTTTTAGTTGAGTATCTTACAAAAAAATTTCTTAATTTTGCAGTCATTTTATCAGATAAAAAAACAAATCCAATTTATTATATATAATCCATGGCAAAGAAAAAAGAAATTACAGTTGAAGATAAGTTAAGAGCACTATATGACTTACAATTGATTGATTCTCGAATTGATGAAATTCAAAATGTAAGAGGAGAACTTCCACTAGAAATTGAAGATTTAGAAGATGAAATTGCTGGTTTAACTACTAGAATTTCAAATTTAGAAGAAGATGTTACTAATTTAGAAACTGATATTAAAGGCAAGAAAAACGTTATTGCAGAAGCTGGAGAATTGGTAAAAAAATACGAAGAGCAACAAAAAAATGTTCGCAATAATAGAGAATTCGATTCGTTAACTAAAGAAATTGAATATCAAGGTCTTGAAGTTGAATTGGCTGAAAAAAGAATTAGAGAATTCAAAGTTAAAATTGAACAGAAAAAAGAAGTAATTGCTCAAAATAATGAAGTTCTTGCTAAGAAAAACGAACATTTAAAGCATAAAAAAGCAGAACTAAGCGACATTATGACTGAAACTGAAAAAGAAGAAAAATTACTTCATGAAAAGTCAGAAGAATATGGTGCCGTTATTGAAGCACATTTATTTAAAGCATACAAAAGAATACGCTCAAGTGTAAGAAATGGGTTGGCTGTTGTTACAGTTGATAGAGGTGCTTCAGGAGGTTCGTTCTTTACAATACCTCCACAAAGACAAGTTGAAATTGCTAACCGTAAAAAAATCATTACTGATGAGCATTCAGGAAGAATTTTAATTGATGCACAACTTGCTGCTGAAGAACAAGAAAAAATAGAAAAATTATTTTCTTAATTTTTTGAAAATTAAAAATTATATAAAAAGCCTTAGAAATTAATTTCTAAGGCTTTTATGCTTTTTATACTATAGGTTACTAATGAACTTCTTGCATCATTTTTTTAATAGGATTGGAAAAAAGAATAACCAATAAACCTACAGCAAAAGCCATCACACCAAAACTAGCATACACAGAAACATAAGAATACAATTGCTGAAAAATATCACTTTTATCTAAAACTGCTGTATTAGAAATACCTGTAATAAACTCGGTAATATCACCAAAAACACCTTTTGAAAATACGCCCAATTCTCCTTCTGAAATAACGGTTAGTTGAGATATTTTTCCTGCAAAAAAGTGTCCGTAAAAATTGGCAGAAAACCAAACACCCATAATAAACGATACGTATTTTAAAGGCGATAATTCAGTCATTTTAGACAAGCCAATTGGCGATAAAAACAACTCTCCGATAGTCAATACCAAATAACCGACTACCAAATAAAGCATTGGCGTTTTAGCAAAAGTATCTACATGATTTGCCGACATTCCAAAGATAACAAAACCCAATCCTAAAAATAACAGACCTAAACCGAATTTTATTACAGAATTCGGATTTCTATTAATTTTACTCAAATACGTCCATAACATCGAAAACGGAATTGCCAACAGAATAATAAATCCTGAATTGATACTGTTTGTTCCTGCGGCATTCATCCCTACTAAATTCACATTTCTATCAGCAAATAAAGTTAACGAACTTCCTGCTTGTTCAAAAATGGCTGAAAAAAGTGTGTATAAAACGGTAAAATATACGGCAACCAACAAACGTTGTTTTTCTTGTTTGCTCACTTGTTTTAAAATATAACCGATATATCCGATTAAAAACACCGAAACTACCCAAACCAAATAATGTTCAAACTGATGAAACCGAACAATCAATGCAAAAATAGGAACGGCTAAAAATGCCGATACAATAATTAAATTTCCTTTTTTTATTCCGAAGAAAAGTTCGTTGTATAAAATAGGATTACTCACCAAACCTTTATCTTTAAAAACATTGGTTTTAAGTCCTCGATTAAAAACAAACAAGCCTAAAAGCATACCAAAACCTGCCAAAATGAAACCGTAATGCCAACCGTACATTTCGGCAAACCACGCACAAGCCAAAGGAGCAATTGCGCCACCAATGTTAATTCCCATATAAAAAATGGTAAATCCTGCATCTCGTCTGCTATCGCCTTGTTGGTATAAATTTCCTACAAATGACGAAATATTGGGTTTAAAAAAACCGTTTCCTACAATAATAAGTGCTAATGATCCGTAAAAAAATACGGGCGTTTCAAAAGTGAGTAAAAAATGACCCAAAGCCATCAAAACTCCTCCTAATAAAATGGCTTTTCTAAAACCGAGAATTTTATCGGCTAAAATTCCGCCAATCATTGGCGTTACATAAACTAAAGACATGTATGCAGCATAAACGCCAAACGACATTTCATCAGAATACAATAAATGTTTGGTCATATATAAAACCAGTAAGGCACGCATTCCGTAAAAAGAAAAACGTTCCCATAATTCGGCAAAAAACAAGTATAACAATCCCTTTGGATGTCCAAAAACTTGTGGCGATGTAGTGTGTGAATTCATGAAATTTAGATTTTGAGCAAAAATGCTTTGTTTGCTAAATTTTACCTACGGATGTAGTAAATTGTACTAAAAAATAAGGATTTGTGACTTTTTGTGAGTGGAATATTAAACCTCTCGACTGCGCTCGAGGAGACAATCTAATGTCTGGTCGAGCGCAGTCGAGACCTCAATGAAAATATTATTTTCCTTTTTCAAACTCACTCAACAACGCATCATCAATAGAGATATGTTCTGGTAATATTCGTAACCTGTATTTGCTTTCGCCTACAAAAGTGATGAGATCTTTTCGTTCTAATTTCGCATCATCATCGAGTTTTAAAATGGTATTAATGTTGTCTATAATTCGAGTTAAATAGGTCTGACTCTTAATTTCTCCTCCCGAATTTACCACAATACATTGGTTGGTTGGGTCATTAAATTTTCTTCGATAAGCAAAATTCAACAAGTTTTTATATTGTGTGGTTTTAGAGCCAAAATCGATGGTTTGCTCGTAAATTCCTTTAGAGGGAACGCTTAACTGAATTAACGACCAATCTAAAAACTTAATGCGTAATTCATTCGGTTTTGGCGTATTTGCCAACTGAATCACCCAACTTGTTGCCAACACTAAAAATACAGCAACCAACGAAGTTTTGGTAATAATTTTGATTAATTGATTGACAAAAGCATTATCTAAACCTACAAAAACATCAGGTAATTGAGAAATAAACAGTAAAATAATTATTAATACAGATATGATTGACACCACTTTTAAGCCTCTATACATAAACGTTCTGTAAAAAGAAATCGCCATTAAATAACACAAAAACGTGGTTAATAAAACATCCGGAACTGCGGCTAATTTTATTCCGTAATAACTGTGATTGCTCACAAAAAAAGAAAGCAAAAAAGTTAAAGATGCTACTATAACAATGATTATTGCAATGATTTTTACATTTTTTTTATGCTGATAAATAAATTTTGGAGCATCATAAAAATAAAACAAAGCCAACAACCAAAACAGGTTATTTATGGTTGATAATAAATTAATGCCAATTTGATAACTCACTGTTTTATGAAACGAAAAATAATGTGAAGCATATGCCCAAACACCTGCAACTACCCAAATTAACATTCCGAAACTTAAATACAACAAACCTTTATCGACTCGCTTTATTGAAGAATCTTCTTCTAAAACAGCACGAAAATGCTTTCTAATATTGGTATAAATTGCTAACAACAAAATAGCACCAATTAAAGAAATGAAAATATGTGAAAGATTGTAAAATTGAGTTACTTGATGCATTTAACTTAAGATTTTAGTAATCAATGTTTTTTTTGCTTGCGCATCATCACCAAATAACCAACGCAAGGTATTATCTTCCCAAATAGCATCATATTCGGTTTGATTGATGATATCTCTATCAATTGCCAAGTCTAATAATTTTCCTGGATAACTAGATTGTGCATCACTTTCCATTTCTCCTAACGGATACGGATCATCTAATCCCATAATAATTTGTTGCGCTCCTTGACGTTTTACCATCAATTCTAAAGAATCGGTATCATGCACCAAGGTATCAAAATATATATTTGGATGTCCAACGGCTTTACGAGGATGCGTTTTTCCTTCAAACAAATCAGGTCTTCCATCAAAACCTTGAATTCTACGACCTAAATTCATTTGTGCCAATTGTCCGCCATGAGCAAAACATGTTCTAATATTTGGAAAACGTTCTTGCATACCATTTAAGGTGTAAAAATGATAAGCATCTCCACATTGTGCTAGCATCCAAATTAAATGAAAACGCCAATTGGTATTTTCTAATTTTATCATTTTATCGCCATCATACGGATGAATTTCAATCGCTAATTTGTATTTATTTGCCAATTCAAAAATGGGATCATTTTCTTTATCAAACACACATCGCCATTGACCAATTGAATCCATAAAATGCGTTGGTAAACACAATAATTTTAAATCTAA
>CAMZLV010000090.1 GCA_947311835.1 uncultured Lutibacter sp.
TAAGAGAAAGGTTTTATGTTTTTACAACTCAAAGATAATTTGAGATACTTAAATTCTTTCTCTTTTTTTAAACTTTTTTTTAAACGTTTAGGACGGGATTGATTTAAATAATCTTTTTAATAACTCTTAATTTATGAGTATGACGTTTACTATCGATATTATAAATACCGCTATGGTCTAGTCTATCAATTCTAACTTTGCCATAGGCATGAATAATGTAATTATCTTTCATAATTATTCCAACATGCGTAATAATACCTTCATTATCGTCAAAAAACGCTAAATCTCCAGGTTCGCTCTCTTCAATAAAACTCAAAACTTCACCTTGAGTTGCTTGTTGAGAAGCATCACGAAGTAATTTATAACCACATAATTTATATACCATTTGCGTAAAACCAGAACAATCAATGCCAAAAGGTGTTTTTCCTCCCCATAAATAAGGAGTGTTGAGGTACATAAAAGCCGTTTTTATAAGTGATTCTTTACTTTTAATTCCAGTAAAAGTAGTGCCTTCATATGTAAAAATAGACTCGTTAAGTTTAAAAACTTTATTTTTGTAAAAAGGAAGCGTAACTCCGAGTGAAACAGGAATTAAATCATCATTTTGATCGGCAATAAAATCGATTAATTCTCCTGATAAAAATTTGTAGGAAGCATTTACAGCATTATAATTATCCTCTGATATTTCTATATATTGCTTATTATCTATCCAACCTTCATAATTATCAAATGCAATTCGAATTTTGCTCCATTTTTTGCGTTGCTCAAGAACTTTAAAATGTTCACCAAATAAAATTTGGCTAATCATTTCACTTTGATTAGTAGGTTCTAAACGAACAGCAATAGTGCTTAAATTACAAATTCCGAATTGCATTTATGATGTAAGATTTATTTAGATTTTCTCAATTACAATAGCACTTGCACCTCCACCGCCATTACAAATTCCAGCAGCACCTATTTTACCATTGTTTTGTTCTAATACAGAAATTAGAGACATAATAATTCTCGCTCCTGACATTCCTAATGGATGTCCAAGAGATACAGCACCTCCATTTACATTTACTTTATCTCCATCAATTCCTAATAGTTTAATATTAGCTAATCCAACGATACTAAACGCTTCATTTAATTCAAAATAATCTACGTTGTCAATTGATATATTTGCTTTGTTTAATGCTTTAGGAAGTGCTTTTGCAGGCGCAGTTGTAAACCATTGCGGTTCTCCTGCAGCATCAGCATAAGAAATGATTTTTGCTATTGGAGTTAGGTTCAACTCTTTTGCTTTTTCGGCACTCATTAAGATTAGAGCAGCTGCTCCATCATTAAGCGTAGATGCATTTGCTGCAGTTACTGTACCTTCAGCAGAAAAAACAGGACGTAAATTAGGGATTTTATCCATTTTTACATTTCTATATTCTTCATCTTCTTTAAAAATGATCGCATCACCACGTCTTTGAGGTATTTCAACAGGAACGACTTCATTTGAAAATTTATTTTCTTTCCAAGCATTTGCAGAACGCTTGTATGATTGTACTGCAAAAGCATCTTGATCTTCTCTAGTAAATTCATATTCATTTGCACATAAATCTGCACAAGTTCCCATATGTTTTTGATCGTAAACATCCGTAAGGCCATCTACTAAAAGACCATCAGTCATTTTGATGTTTCCTAATTTCACACCTTTTCTACCGTCTAAATAATGAGGTGTTTTACTCATATTTTCCATTCCTCCTGCAATAACAATTTCAGCATCACCACATTGAATTGCTTGCGCTGCAATCATAACAGCTTTCATCCCTGAAGAACACACTTTATTTACTGTAGTGCAAGGAACAGTATCTGGAATTCCTGCAAAAATAGCTGCTTGTCGAGCAGGAGCCTGACCTAAACCAGCCGAAATCACATTTCCCATAAATACTTCATCTATTTTATTTGCAGGTAAATTTATTTTATCTAATGCACCTTTTATTGCTGTAGCACCTAATTGAGTAGCAGAAATTGAAGATAAACTTCCCATAAAACTTCCTATTGGCGTACGTGCCATTGAAACGATAACTATGTCTTTATTCATTTTTATTTGATATTTGCTTTTATTGATGCAAATTTAATCATTTTACTTTATATTTTGATTATATGCCAAGAGAATACACTGAAATTTCTTTTTTTTGATTAATAATACGCATAAACTATGATTTCTCAATTTTCAGTAATTTCAAAAGCTAGTTAAATTTAAGTATTCCAAAATGATAATATTGAATTTTGGTATATATTTTTTACCTTTGAGGTATGAAAAAACTTATCAATCAGTTATTACAAAACCATTCTTTGATATATAAAATAATACTATATGTTCTTTCTGTAGTACTTATCGTTTTTATGTTACCAAAAGGAGGGAAGTTTAAATACGATTACCCAAAAGGAAAGCCTTGGCAATATGAAACATATTTAGCGCCTTTTGATTTCGCAATTCAAAAATCGAAAGATGAAATAGAAGATGAAATTAAACAGATTGAACAAAACTCTAAAATTTATTTTTCATATGACGAAACGGTTTTAGAATTAGTAAAACAAAAACTTTATGAAGCGATTAATAAAAGTAACTTTAACAAAAATATAGATAGTTCATTAAAAAAAATTGGCGATGGAATTATAAATAAAGTCTACAAATACGGTTTTATTGATAGTCAAAGTGAGCAAAAAATTTCAAAAAATGATTTAATAACTATTCGAAAAGGCGCATTAGCATTAGAGATTAAAGCGTCAAGTTTAATAAAATCAAATCAATTACTTGATTTAATCAATACGAGTTTGTATCAAGTATCTCCATCAGAAAACAGAATATTTTTGTTAAATACTTTATCTAATATTATTAGACCAAATGTTACTTTTGATGATAACTTCACAAAAAAAGTAAAAGAAAATGCTATAAAAAACATTTCCTATACCAAAGGGTTTATTTCTGAAAACGAGCGAATAATTTCTAAAGGAGATATTGTAGAGGGTAGAAAATTAGAAGCACTGAATTCAATTAAAAGCGAACTAGAATCTCAAGTATGGAGTAAATCTAATTATAATTGGGTTGTCTTTGGATATTCTATTTTAGTTGCCCTTGTACTATTGATGTTATTTCTTTTTTTACGTAAATATAGACAAGTAATTTATGATGATAATAATAAAATTACACTTATTTTTTTAAATATATTATTGATGGTTTTCTTTATAACCATTATCGTAAAATATGATGCTAAATATGTTTATGCAATACCTTTGTGTATTTTGCCAATTATATTAAAAGCTTTTTTTGATGCACGTTTAGGGTTGTTTACCCATGTTTTAACAGTATTACTTTTAGGGTTCGTTGTGCCAAATAGTTTTGAATTTATTTTCCTGCAGATTATAGCAGGAATAGTCACAATTTTGACCGTATCTGAATTGTATAAACGTGTAAATTTATTTATTTCCATCGGACAAATTACACTCATTTATATGTTAACATATATTGCATTTACAATAATACAAGAAGGAAATGCATCAAACCTTAATTTATTTTATTTTGGATTATTTGCCTTTAACGGAATATTAGCATTCTTAGCAACCATTCTTATATTTGTTTATGAACGAATTTTTGGTTTGGTTTCAGATGTGTCTTTATTAGAATTGTCAAATACTAATTCAACACTTTTGCGACAATTAGCAGAGAGAGCACCTGGAACTTTTCAACATTCAATGCAAGTTGCTAATTTAGCAGAAGCAGTTGCAAATGAAATTGGAGCCAATGCGATGTTAGTAAGAACCGGTGCTTTATATCACGACATTGGTAAAATGAACAATCCTATGTATTTTACTGAAAATCAATCCACAACAGTTAATCCTCATAACGAATTATCGAATATAGATAGTACAAAAATCATTATAAATCATGTAATAGATGGAATAGAAATGGCAAAAAAACATGGACTTCCTGATAGAATAATTGATTTTATTAGAACACACCACGGTACTAGTGTGGTTTATTATTTTTATGCAAAAGAAAAGCAAGAAAATGAAAATGTAAAAATTGAAAAGTTTAGTTATCCTGGACCGAATCCTTTTTCTAAAGAAACCGCTATTCTAATGATGTGCGATGCGGCAGAAGCAGCATCAAAAAGTTTAAAAACACCAACGGCACTAGCCATTGATAATTTAATTGATAAGATTATCACATCACAAATGGATGCAGGTCAATTTATGAATGCAACCATTACTTTTAAAGATATTGAACTGGTTAAAAAGGTGTTGAAGAAAAAATTAAAAAACATTTATCACCTCAGAATTGAGTATCCAGAATAAAATAAGAAATTAATTAAAATTTATTTGATTTTTTGTTGCGTTATTGTAAATGGAATACTACATTTGCACTCGCAAAATTAAGTTCATTGCAATATTTTATGGAGAGGTGCCAGAGTGGTCGATCGGGGCTCCCTGCTAAGGAGTTGTACCTTTACGGGTACCGGGGGTTCGAATCCCTTCCTCTCCGCACAGTATTTTATAATTTCGGGGTGTAGCGTAGCCCGGTCATCGCGCCTCGTTTGGGACGAGGAGGTCGCAGGTTCGAATACTGCCACCCCGACAAATTATA
>CAMZLV010000091.1 GCA_947311835.1 uncultured Lutibacter sp.
TACAAGTGATTTTCAACAATTAATCAAACAAATACCAGAAACAGCAACAACAATAATAATCCTGATTGGTCAATATATTGCATTCTTCCCATACGTATTATTATTGTTGTTGCTGTTTCTGGTATTTGTTTGATTAATTGTTGAAAATCACTTGTAGAGCCAAAGAATAAAGGACCTTTGATGTGTTTTATGAATACTTTTTCTTTTAGTTCTTTTGGAAAATCATTATCATCTTTCCATGTTTTTTCATTTGATAATGATTTTACATCAGAGCGTTTTGCTGTTAAATCACCAATTTTTTTCATAAACATAAGTGAGGCGATAACAAGTCCAATTCCAACAGCATACACTAAATTCCATACAGAAGAAAGTACCAATACTACAAGCATAATAATTACTTCAGGTTTTGGCATTTTTGGTATTGCTTTTAAGCCTTTATAATCCATAACTCCAAACCCAACGGTTATTAAAATTCCTGCTAAAACTGCTGCTGGAATTCTAGAAGCAATTGGTCCTAAGGCTAATAATATAATAAGTAATAAAATTCCTGCAACCATACCAGAAAGTCTTGTTTTACCTCCTGCATTTATATTTACTACCGTTCTAATAGTTGCGCCAGCTCCTGGAATTCCTCCAAAAATAGCACCAATACTATTTCCTATTCCTTGTCCAATTAATTCTTTGTTTGGTTTGTGCTTTGTTTTGGTCATATTATCAGCTACTACTGATGTAAGTAGCGAGTCGATTGCGCCTAAAAGTGCCAATGTCAATGCTGTAAAAATATAAGGAGTGATGTTTCCTAAACTAAAGCCTGTAAATATTGCTAAATTCGGAATTGGTAAACCACTTGGTATTTCTTCTATAGGTCTATATTCTAAACCAAAACCTATTGCAACTCCTGATACTACTAATAATGCAACCAATGTGCTTGGTATTTTTGTGGTGATTCGTTTAAAACCATAAATTATTAAAATGGTTCCGAGTGCCAAGAGTAATTCTAACCAATTTATATTTTGTAATGCTCTTGGTAATACTTTTATTGATCCAATCACACCTGAAGCTTCTTTACTTGCAAGTGTTTGAGATTCTTTCATGATTTGGTCTGGAGTGATTTCCGATGCTTTTGTAATGGTTTTTCTAAAATCATCAACTACTAAAACATTTTCTTTTACCTCGTCTTTTAATATTTTTTTTAGGATGATTTCTTTTGCTTGTGATTCATATTGATTGACTAATTCAGAATCCTCTTCTGGATAATAACCAACAGAAGGAAGGATTTGAGTCACTAAAATAATAACTCCAATTGCGGTCATAAAACCTGATACTACAGGATATGGTATGTATTTGATGTATTTTCCTAAGCCTAATAATCCTAAACCAACTTGTATTAAACCTGCGAGTAAAAATACGGTTAAAATTACAGGTAGTGCTTTTGATAAATCGCCATCAAAAGTTGCTATTATTCCTGCTGTAACTACCATACTTACGGCAGTCATAGGAGCAGTTGGACCTGAAATTTGGGTATTAGTCCCGCCAAAAAGCGCTGCGAAAAAACTCACAAAAATAGCACCATAAAGACCTGCGCTTGGTCCTAATCCTGAACTAACACCAAATGCGAGTGCTAATGGCAATGCTACAATTCCTGCGGTAATTCCTCCGAATAAGTCGCCTTTAAAATGTTTAAAGTTAAATAGTTTATTCATATTTTATTGTTTTATAATTAGTGTATTTATTGTTCTAAAAAATTAAAAACTAATTTTGTGTAAAAATTAGAAATAGAATCTTTATTTTTTTTACTGTCTGTAAGCGAAGGTAAATGTTCACTGTAATATCGTTGCTGTTGTACACCTTCTATAACTGTTGTTACCAACATATGTGCGTATTCAAAATTTGGCTTTATTTCAAGTATTAAATTTGAAACACGATTTACTACGTCTTTATATGTTTTAAAATAGCCTTTTTTGTTTTCAATATCTACATCAACAGAATGGTATGCTTTTAATGATTCTGTAATGATTATTTTATTGAGTAATACTTCATTTACGTACGAAAAAGAATTATCGATTAAAATAGGTTTGGTAAGTATATCAATAGTATTTCGTAGTTTTTCTTCTGCTGATTTTATGTTTAAAGTAGTCAATGCAATTTTATAGGAAGTCCAACTCCAATACCAACTTGTAAGGTAAATGAGTAATGTATGTTTGTTTTTAAAGTAGCGATATACTGAGCTTTCAGGAGAATTTATTTTTTCGCTTAATTTTTTAAAAGTAAATTTTTCAAAACCAATTTCGTTAATAAGTTCAATACTATGTGTAATAATTTTTCTTCCTAATTCTGATGAGTCAGGATTTTTATTATACAACTCAGGATTTACAGTTATTTTTAAGTCTAAATTAATCATTTAATATACTTTTGCGCAAATATAATAGTAATACTATCATTTATGCAAATATTACTCTTATTTTTTTGTTAAAAAAAAACCACTTCAGTATTTGAAGTGGTTTATTTTGGTTGTTGTGTAGCATTAAAACGACAACATGATATAGTTGTAAAAAATAAATTTACTTTGTCAATGCATCTAAATAGGTTCGTAATTTTTCTAAGTCCTCTTTTTTAAATATCGTGCTATCCCAATCGCCAAATCTACTTTTATAACCAAACGCGTATTTTAATCCACACCATAGTCTTTTAAAAAAGTTTCTATGAGTTATTAAATGTGGCTCGCAATACAAATCTCCAGATTCTTTATCATACCAAAAAATTACTTGGTGTTCAAGCGAGTTACATTCGCATATCATTATTTGTCGTTCCATAATTTTTAAATACCTATCACATAAAGAACTGTTTGTTGGTTATTTCACCATTTCATAACTGCGTTTTATAAAAGCAGTTAATTCTTCACCTTGCAACAGGTTTTGTGATAGTTTTGCCAAATCAAAAGTCTGTTTGATTAAGCGTTCGCGTTTTTTGTCGGTTTTAGTGTTTAAAATTTCACTTACCAATTCGTTATTGGTGTTTACCACTAAATTGTACATGTCTGGAAAGTTACTCATTCCCATCATTCCTCCGCCTCCTGAGGCTTGCATTTCTTTCATACGTCTCATAAATTCTGGTTGCGTAATGATAAACGGATTAGCCTTAGAATCCATTGCTTCTAATTGAACGGTAAAGGTTTCTTTAGGAATACTTGATTCTAAAATGGTTTTTAGTTTTTCTTGTTCTTCATCTGATAATTTTGAAATTTTATTTTCATCTTTTTTAATCAAATTATCAATATGATCACCATCTACTCTAACAAAAGAAATATTCTCTTTGCTCGTTTCTAATTTCTGAATTAAATGTGAAACAATAGGCGAATCTAACAATAAAACTTCATAATTTTTATCTTTTGCATCTTGTATAAAACTGTGTTGCATTTTTTTGTCTGATGCATATAATACAATCGTTTTACCGTCTTTGTCAGTTTGATTGTCTTTGATTTTTTCTATTAATTCATCCCAAATAAAATAGTTGCCATCTACGGTTGGATACAATGCGAATTTTTCAGATTTTTCAAAGAATTTTTCTTCGGATAACATTCCGTATTCAATAATAATCTTGATGTCTTCCCATTTTTCTTCAAATGCCTTTCGATCGTTTTTAAATAAACTAGCTAATTTGTCAGCAACTTTACGTGTGATATAAGAAGAAATCTTTTTTACAGCGCCATCTGCTTGTAAATAACTACGCGATACATTTAAAGGAATGTCTGGCGAGTCAATAACTCCTCTTAGCATTTGTAAAAAATCAGGAACAATTCCTTCTACATTATCAGTTACAAAAACTTGATTTTGATACAACTGTATTTTATCTTTTTGAGGGTCAATGTTTTTGCTGATTTTAGGGAAGTATAAAATCCCTGTTAAGTTAAAAGGATAATCAACATTTAAATGAATGTGGAATAAAGGCTCTTCAAATTGCATAGGATATAACTCACGATAGAATGATTTATAATCTTCATCTTTCAATTCGCTAGGCTGTTTTGTCCATGCAGGATTTGGGTTGTTGATAATATTATCAACTGTTATCGTTTCAGGTTTGTCGTCTTCTTTAGCGTCGTCTGGTAATGGTAAAGTTTCTGTTTTTGTTCCAAATTTAATTGGAATAGGCATAAACTTATTGTATTTAGATAGTAATTCTTTGATTTTTGATTCTTCTAAAAACTCCGAAGATTCATCATCAATATGTAACACAATCTCAGTACCTCTATCTTTTTTGTCATCTTCTTCTAGTGTGTATTTCGGACTTCCATCGCATTCCCAACGTACTGCTTTTGCATCTTCTTTGTGTGATTTGGTGTAAATTTCAACCTTATCAGCAACCATAAATGCTGAGTAAAAACCAAGACCGAAGTGTCCGATAATTCCAGCGTCTGCATCTTTATATTTTTCTACAAATTCTTCTGCGCCAGAAAATGCCACTTGATTGATGTATTTTTCAACCTCTTCAGAAGTCATACCAATTCCTTGATCTATAATTCTAATTTCTTTTTTTTCTTTATCAACTTTTATTTCAATCATTGGATTGCCAATATCACCTTTTACCTCACCAAGTGTAGATAGGTGTTTTAGTTTCAATGTTGCATCAGTAGCGTTTGAAATTAATTCTCGTAAAAATATTTCATGATCTGAATACAAGAATTTTTTTATGATTGGGAAAATATTTTCTGCTGTTACATTAATGTTTCCAGTTGCCATATTTGTATTTTTTTTAGTTTATAATTAATAGTTAACTGATAGTCAAAAAAAATACCAAAACACAATTTATGACAAGATGACAGATGTTAAAAATACTATTCATTGCATAGTAAAATAAATATTTAGTAAATTTGGGTTTTAAAGAAAAACAAATGACCATGTATAATTCAAAAATAATAGGTTTAGGGCACTATGTGCCAGAACAAATAGTTACCAATGAAGATTTATCCAAAATAATGGATACAAATGATGCTTGGATACAAGAGCGAACAGGAATAAAAGAACGTCATTGGATAGCAGAAGGAAGTGAAGATACATCTGCTGTGATGGGAGCAAAGGCTGCCAGAATTGCGATAGAACGTGCAGGATTAACAACCAAGGATATTGACTTTATTGTTTTTGCAACATTGAGTCCTGATTATTTTTTTCCAGGATGTGGTGTTCAAATTCAAGATATGCTTGATATGAAAACTGTTGGTGCAATTGATATTCGAAATCAATGTTCTGGTTTTGTGTATGCTATTTCTACTGCCGATCAGTTTATTAAAACAGGAATGTATAAAAACGTGTTGGTAATTGGTGCAGAATTTCATTCTAATGGATTGGATAAAACAACTAGAGGAAGAGGAGTTTCAGTTATTTTTGGAGATGGTGCAGGAGCAGCAGTTTTAACGCGTGAAGAAGATACAACTAAAGGTATTTTATCAACACATTTGCATAGTGAAGGAGCATATGCAGATAAGTTAATTGTAGAATCGCCAAGTATCAGAAATTGGGTTCCAGAATTGATGGCTAATCCTGATGATATTTCATATTTCCCATATATGGATGGGCAATTTGTATTTAAGAATGCAGTTGTTCGTTTTAGTGAAGTAATTATTGAAGGGTTGGCTAAAAACAATTTATCTAAAGAAGATATTGATATGTTAATTCCACATCAAGCAAATTTAAGAATATCACAATTTATACAGCGTAAGTTTGGTTTATCTGATAATCAAGTGTTTAATAATATTCAAAAATACGGTAACACAACTGCAGCATCAATTCCTATTGCGCTCACAGAAGCGTGGGAGCAAGGTAAGGTTAAAGATGGAGATACTGTGGTCTTGGCGGCTTTTGGTAGTGGATTTACTTGGGGAAGTGTAATTATTAAGTGGTAATTGACAAGTTTTTTATAAAATTAAGAAAGCTATCAATTTAATAATTGATAGCTTTTTTTCTTAAATTTAAACTTCCCCAAAATGTTTAAATTCCTTGTGATTTATATCAAACAAACATCACAAATTATCTTTGGCTAATTTAAGATGGATGCTCAGTTTGAACAATACCAGTAAACCATGATTTAAACTCACGGAAAAGCGTGAGAAAAAAAGTGAGATTTAACTGTATTATTATACAGAATCTATTTAATTAAATAGAATTTTACATAAAGCCTCCGCCTCCTTGTGATTCTTTGGTTCCTCTATTTTTTCTTCGTAATGCTTTGTTTTTTCCGCCACCAAATCTGTATGAAAAGCCGAGATATACAGTGCGACTTTCCCAAGTAAATAGACCTTCTTGCGGTACAGGATTGTTTGTGTTAAAACTATATTGCATACCTTTAAAGATATCATTTATTCTAAAACTCACAGTTCCTTTTCTTTTTAATACGTTTAAACTTGCTCCTGTATTTACCATCCACATTTCATCTCTATTAAATTGGATGCCTTTTTTTGCGCCTCTAAACATACCAAATAATTGAAATTTCAAATTTTTGGTTGCACTAAAACTATTATTGATTCTTGCGTTAAACGAATTGGCTGTGACTTCGTTTACATAGTCTCTCTCTTTTTGAGAATAAAAATCTACACTTCCGTTAATTCTCCACCATTTTGCAATTTTATAATTTGTAGAAAATTCGAGACCATATCTGTATGTATTGTCAAAATTCACATAAGAACGTATTTGTCTAATTCCATCTTGGTCTAAAGGGTCAAGAGCTGCACTTCGAGTAATTTCATTATTTATTAGTCTATAAAATGTTCCAAATGTAATAGATCCTTTTTCTAAATTTTTAGTATAATTTATTTCAAATGAGTTGGTAAACTGCTGCTTTAAATTAGGATTACCTACAGATGTAACTATTGGTGTGCTCCATCTTGGAATTGGATTTACTTGCCCATTGGAAGGTCTGTCGACTCTACGACTATAACTTAATTGGAATTGATTTTTGTCAGAAGGAGTAAATGTGAAAAATGCAGAAGGATAAACGCTAAAAACGTCTTCTGTATATTGTCCGTTTAAATTTCCGTTGGTGAAGTTTCCAAGTACTTTATATTGTTCAATTCGAGTGCCTAATTGCATAGTTATTTTGTCATATTTATGACCGTAACTTGCATATGCAGAATAGATATCTCTTTCGTAATTAAATGTTGTGCTACCAATAGGTTCTGTGCCAGTTATAGTACCATTGTTATCGTAGATAAAACGGTGTTGTGAAGTATTGTTAAAATTCGCAGTATTGTTGGCTCTATATTCTAAGCCAACTTCGAGCGTTTCTTTTTCAGATAAAGGATACGTATAATCTAAATTTACTAAGGTTAGGTTTCTGTTGTTTTTTATGTCATTAGTATAGTTTAAAACCTGATTTGAAGGGTTTATAAGGTCATCGTAATTCGCTATTTGTGGAGAATCTGAGTCTGAATAATTAAATTCAAATTCTAGTGAATGATCTTTTTTGTCAAAATCTAATTTGTAATTAAGGTTATAAGCACTTGCGTTATTTTCAGAAATAGAAAGTCTTGGTGAATCAGTAATTAACACGCCATTTTGAAAAACTCTTGATAATCCATTTGATTCGTGATTGCTAAAGTTTTGCGTTGTGTAGATTGATAAGGTATTTTTTTTATCAATATAAATATCGGCACCTAATTTTAATAAATGGTTGGTATTTTCGCGATTAAAATTAACCGATTGTAAAAGAGGATTATCAGTAAAGATATTCATATTTCCCCACATTTTTCTCTTGCCATCACTATAGCCATAGTTTGTAAAAAAATTCACCTTTCCTACTTTATAATTTAGATCAATAGAACCGTTAAATCGAGTGTTTTTACCTTGCGTAATTCCTGTATTGATGTTTCCGTTAAAACCTTGATTTGCATTTTTGTGTAAGATAATATTGATAATACCACTCATTCCTTCAGGATTGTATTTTGCTGATGGATTGGTAACTAGTTCAACTTGTTTTATAGATGTAGAAGGTATTTGTTTTAATAATTGTGCTGCGCTTATATTTGTTGGTTTTCCATCAACTAAAATACGTACATTTTCATTTCCTCTCAAACTGATGTTTCCTGTTTGAGAATCTACACTTACCGATTGTACGTTGTTTAATAATTCAGAAGCGCTTGTTCCTGCAGCGGTTAAATCTTTACCAACGTTGATTACTTTTCTATCAATTTTTTGAACAACCGTTGAGGTTTCTGCAACAACGACTACTTCATCTAATACAGCAGCATCTTCTGTAAGTTCAATCGTTTTTAAATTGTGTTTTGATATTTTTTTTGTGAAATTTATTTTCTGGATCTCTGTTTTGTATCCTATAAATTGGATTTCAATATTATTTTCGCCTAAAGGAATTTGTTTTATTATAAATTTTCCATTTTCATCAGTAATTCCGCCAGTTAGAACTGTGTTGTTTTGGTCTTTGATAACAATACTAACATAAGGCAATTCTTCTTTGGTTGTTGTGTCAATAACGTTTCCAGACAAGATTCCTGTTTTAGGGTTTTGGGCGAATAATGTAACGCTTAGCAATAAAATAAAAGTGATTAGTGTTTTCTTCATAAAATATATTTTCGATGCCAAATGTATGTTCATATAATGGTGTTTTAACTACTATGTTACGAGTATTAACAGCACTTTAACAGAGTTTTAACATATGTAAAATGAATCTGTGATAAAAGAAGGTTTTTAAATTTCAAACGTTTTGCCTTCTAAGGCTAATTCAGTGTTAGGGAAAACCGGAAATGCTTCTTCTTTAAAGCGTTCAATATCACTGTATCTACTTGAGTAATGTCCAATAACCAATTTATTAACACGTCCAAGTTTTGCTATTTGTGCAGCTTGTTTTGCGGTACTGTGTTTGGTGGTTTTTGCAAGGTCTATTTTATCTTCAAGAAAAGTAGCTTCATGGTATAATAAATCTACATTTTTTATAATGCTTACAATGGCTTCGTTATAAACTGTATCGCTACAAAAAGCATAACTTTTTGGTTTTTTTGGTGCAGTTGTAAGTTCGGTATTAGATATTACCGCACCGTTCTTTAAAGTAAAATCTTTGCCGTTTTTTAGGTTTTGATAATCGCAAACTTCAATTTCAGGATATTTATTAATTATGGAAATATTCAAATTGCGTTCTCCAATTTTTTCTTTAAATAAGAATCCATTAGTGTACACTCTGTGTTTAAGAGGAATTGTATGAACGGTTACTTTTGAATCTTCGTAAATTAACTCGCTTTCAGTAGAAGATAGTTCATGAAATTCAATAGGATATTTGCCAAACGATTGTGATAGTTTAAGTTGATTTACAATAAATTCTTTTATTCCTTTTGGTCCATATACATGAAGTTCTGTTTCTCTATTTAACAATCTAAAAGTTGAAATTAAACCAATTAAACCAAAAACATGATCGCCATGTAAGTGTGAAATAAAAATGTGTTTTATTTTTGAAAATTTTATTTTGTATTTACGCAGTTGAACTTGCGTTCCTTCGCCACAATCAATTAAAAAGTAGCGATTTTGAATTTCAAGAAGTTGTGCTGTTGGATGTGCTGAAGTTCTAGGTGTTGCGCTATGGCATCCTAAAATTGTAAGCTTTGCACTCATCTAATAACAAATCGTTTAGATACCGTTTCTGTTTCAGTTTGTATGGTGTATAAGTA
>CAMZLV010000092.1 GCA_947311835.1 uncultured Lutibacter sp.
CACATAGATGCTTTTGCCAAAGATATGCGTACACCCGAACTTCTAGATTATATTGATATTTCTAAAAAAAGAGGAAGAGGGAATTTAAACGCGTATTTAGTAGAATTGTATAAACGTACAAGTTTACCAATTGCATCCTATATATTAACCTTTATTGCAGTTGCACTTGGCTCAGTTAAACGTAGAGGAGGAATTGGAATAAACCTTACCGTAGGAGTTATACTAATGTTTATTTACGTTTTTTTATTAAAAATAGTTGAAGTTCTTGGCGCATCAGCTGATTCACATCCATTATTTTTGGTTTGGCTTCCGAACATTATTTTTGGAATAATTGCGGTGTATTTATACTTAAAAGCGAGAAAATAAACTTCATAAAATGGCTGTTTTTAACGCATTTAACGAAAAGTTAAAAAATTATATACATCTTCATTTTTTAGTTTTTATAGCAGGTTTTACTGCAATATTAGGAGAATTGATTTCTATAAAAGCAGTTTCGTTGGTTTGGTTTAGGATGTCAATAGCCACAATTTTAATGATTGGTTATATAGCTATTTTTAAAATTAAAATAAGAATACCATTAAAAACGTTTTTAAAATTTTCAATAGCAGGAATAATTATAGCTTTACATTGGATAACCTTTTTTGGAGCTATTGATGCTTCAAATGTATCAATGACATTGGCAATGTTTTCAACAGGAGCCTTTTTTGCAGCTATTTTAGAACCCATAATTTATAAAAGAAAAATTATAAAACAGGAAATTTTCTTCGGATTATTAGTGATTGTAGGTGTTTTTATTATAACTCAAAGTGAAGTAAAATATATAACAGGAATCGTGTTAGGAATAACGTCTGCTTTTTTATCATCATTATTTGCTGTATTAAACGGAAAATATTTAAAACATCATACAGCCACTGTAATATCATTGTATGAATTTATTGTTGGAGTTGGTTTTGTTTCCGTTTATATCTTAGTTTTTGGAGATGGTTTTTCCTTAGATTTTTTTAAATTATCGGCTAACGATATCATTTACCTATTTATATTAGCATCCATCTGTACTGCCTACGCATTTGTAGCGTCAGTACATGTAATGAAGCATATTAGTCCGTATTCAGTAGTGTTGGCATATAATTTAGAACCTGTATATGGTATTATTTTAGCAGTTATTTTGTTTCCTGAAACAGAAAAAATGCCAACAACATTTTATTATGGCGCTATCATTATAATTCTTGCAGTATTTTTGAATGCTATTTTAAAAAATAACAAATCGACTCAAAAAATATAAAATTAACAACCCAATTTAGTTTAAGTTACTATATTTGTATAACTATACCAAACAGATAAAGAATGGAATATTTAGATTTTGAATTACCAATTAAAGAACTTGAAGATCAACTTCAAAAATGCACAATAATAGGAGAAGAGAGCGATGTAGATGTAACCGAAACATGTGTAAATCTTCAAAAAAAATTAGATAAAACACGTAAAGATATATTTAAAAACCTAACAGCATGGCAACGTGTACAACTTTCTAGACATCCGAATAGACCATATACTATGGACTATATCAATGCAATTTGTGGTGATACGTTTATGGAATTACATGGAGATAGAACTGTAAAGGATGATAAAGCAATGGTTGGAGGATTAGGGAAAATAGGAGACCAAAGTTTTATGTTTATAGGTCAGCAAAAAGGATATAATACTAAAACACGTCAATATAGAAATTTCGGAATGCCAAATCCTGAAGGATACCGTAAAGCATTACGATTAATGAAAATGGCAGAAAAATTTGGAATTCCTGTTGTTACATTATTAGATACTCCAGGAGCCTATCCAGGATTTGAAGCAGAAGAAAGAGGTCAAGGAGAGGCAATTGCACGTAATATATTAGAAATGACACGCTTAAAAGTGCCTATTATCACTATTGTAATTGGTGAAGGAGCATCAGGAGGAGCACTTGGAATAGGAGTAGGAGATAAAGTTTATATGCTCGAAAATACTTGGTATTCAGTTATATCACCAGAATCTTGCTCATCTATATTATGGAGAAGTTGGGAGTATAAAGAACAAGCAGCGGAAGCACTAAAACTTACTGCAATAGACATGAAAAAGTTAAAGTTAATTGATGATATTATACCAGAACCTCTTGGTGGAGCACATCGTAATAGACCAGAAACTTTTAAAAGTGTTGAAGAAATAATACTAAAAGCGCATAATAAATTAAAAGGCTTAGAACCAAATAAACTCATCGAAAAGCGTATGGAAAAATACGATAATATGGGCGTTTATAAAGGTTAAAAAAATAGTGGCTGTATAAAAAGTTTTTATTTTGTCATTTTGAGCGTAGTCGAAAAATCTCAATTATTTGATAGTGTAATATTTATCATTGATAAAGATTCTTCATTTTATTCAGAATGATACTTTTTATACAGCCTCATTTTATACTATGAAAATACTTACAACAAAGCAACTATACCAAACAGATAAAGCAACAATTAAATCTCAAGGAATAACTGACTTAGATTTGATGGAACGAGCTGGAACTACTTGTTTTAATTGGATTCATACACGGTTACAAGGAAATCCTATTAAAATAATTGTTTTTTGCGGAATAGGAAATAATGGAGGAGATGGACTTGTGATTGCTCGGCATTTACATGATCATGGTTATAATGTGCATTGTTTTGTAGTTAATTTCTCTGACAAAAGAACAAGTGGTTTCTTAAAAAATTACGATAGATTAAAAAACAGAGGTAGTTGGCCAACTATTATAAATTCAAAAGAAGAATTTCCTGACATTTCATCTAAAGATGTCGTTATTGATGCTATTTTAGGAATAGGATTGTCAAGAAAAATTAAAGGATTTACCGTTGATTTAATCAAACATATCAATTCAAAAAAAGCCTATACACTTGCAATTGATATTCCTTCAGGTTTATTTGCTGACAAAACTGTTTCAAAAACAGATGCAGTAATAGAAGCATCTCATACATTAACTTTTCAGCGTCCAAAATTAGCCTTTTTATTACCTGAAAATGAACAGTATATTTACACTTGGGAAACCGTAAATATTGGGTTAGATGAACAGTTTATTGCAAACTTAGATACGCACTATTTTTTATCAGAAAAAGAAAATATTGTACCCTTATACAAACCTAGAGATAAGTTTTCGCACAAAGGTACTTTTGGACATTCATTAATTATTGGAGGAAGTTTTGGTAAAATAGGAGCTGTAACATTAGCAGTACAAGGCGCATTAAAATCTGGAAGCGGAAAAGTAACAGCATATATCCCAAAATGTGGTTATCAAATTTTGCAAATTTCTTCTCCTGAGGCAATGGTTGAGGTAGCTGCTGAAAATGAATTGGATTCATTTAATTATAAAACAAATCCAACAGTTATAGGTGTTGGTTGCGGTATTGGTACTTCAGAAAAAACAAAAAAAGGTTTTGCCCAATTTTTAAAAAGCAATACGTTGCCTTTGGTTATAGATGCTGATGCTTTAAATATTTTATCAGAAAATAAAGCATTGTTAAAATCAATTCCTAAAAAATCAATTTTAACTCCTCATCCAAAAGAGTTTGAACGTTTGGTTGGTAAATGGACAGATGATTATGTTAAATTAGAAAAATTAAAATCTTTTGCTTTAAAATATGATGTTATTGTAGTGTTAAAAGGAGCGAATACGATTATAGCAGATGCTGATAAACTGTATTTTAATACTACAGGAAATCCTGCTTTGGCTACTGCAGGAAGTGGCGATGTTTTACTCGGAATAATTACAGGATTATTGGCTCAAAATTACAAACCATTAGATGCAAGTTTATTAGGAGTGTATTTGCACGGAAAAACCGCAAATATTGCAATAAATGATACAAGTGTAGAGTCATTTACAGCAACGTCTATTTTAGATTATTTAGGAGATGCTTTTTTGAGTTTGTTTATTGATGAAACGCCTAAAGAAAAACCTTCCAATTCAACAACTTCTCCTCAAGAGGATGTTGAAGATGACGAACAATATGTATAAAAAAAAGAGGCTATCTAAAAAGTATTTATTTTGTCATTTTGAGCGCAGTCGGAAAATCTCATTATTTGATAGTAAAATAATTACCATTGATAAAGATTCTTCATTTTATTCAGAATGACACTTTTCAGACAGCCTCTTTTTTATAATTTTAAAGAATCAAACAGTGCTATTAATCTTGGTTCTGAAGGTCTAGGTGCATTTGCATCAACAATATTACCGTTTGGGTCAACCAATATAAATCGAGGTATTCCTGTTATTTGATATGCAATTGAAAACGAATTATCATCTCCAGCAAATAATTGAATTCCACCCATTTTTTTGTCTTTTATCATCTTTCTCCACGTTTCGTATTTGTTTTTTCTATCGGTAGAAATACTTACAAACTCAATATTTTTTCCATGATATTTTTCTTCAACTTGTTTTAAAAACGGAATCTGTTGTTTACAAGGTCCGCACCAAGTAGCCCAAACATCTATATACACATACTTTCCTTTTAAATCATCTAATGAAGTTTTTCCTCCATTATAGTTCTCTAAATTTTTAAATTTTGGCGAAGGTTTTCCTTTAGCGAGTCTTACTGCTGAAGTATATTTTGCTTCGTAATTTTTTTTGATATAATCTATAAAACGTTTATCATCATTTTCAATCATTGCAACAATCATTGAATCAGCACCTTTTGAGTTAACTGATGATGTAGTTTTTTTAAAGTGTTCTAAACGTGTATTAAATTCATCTTTTTCTAAAGAGAAATACGATTTGGGATCAAATAAATCTCCTTTTGTAAGTTTTATTCGCTCTAATAAATAGTTGTTGCTTTCTGCTCCTTTCCCTTCAAAACTAATTTTAGAAAAATCAGTTGCATCAGCATTAATTTTCAGGTTATATCCATTAGAAAGAAAAATTATAGTTTTATCAGTACCATTACTTAATGTATATAATCCTTTTTTGATTTTTAACGTATCTTTAAAAGTTCCATCATCATTTAACTCTATATTTTTAGAATAGGTTTTAGATGCAACTTCTATTTTTTTGGTTTGTAAATTGTTTATTTTTCCAGATAAGGTTGCGTATTCTTTTGTACCGTTGCACGAAATGAATAGCGTTGATACTAATAAAACTATAATTATTTTCTTCATTTATTTAGATGTTTTCTTTGTTTAATAATTCAATTAAAGCAGAACTTGATGGTCTTGGTGCATTTGCATCAACAATGTTTCCTTGAGGATCAATTAATAAAAATCGAGGTATGCTGTTGATACTGTAATTCTTAACAAATTCTGAACTCCAACCTTTAGGAGCAAATAATTGGATACCTCCTAATTCTTTGTCAGCAACCATTTTTTTCCAATCTGCTTTTGCTTTGTCCCAAGATCCTCCATGACTTCTGTCGTCATCAACAGAAATACTAACAAACGCAATGTTTTTGCCGTGATATGCTTCTTCTACTTTTTTAAGAGAAGGAATTTCTGCTTTACAAGGTCCACACCAAGTTGCCCAAACATCAATATATACGTATTTGCCTTTAAGGTCACTCAGTGAAGTTGTTCCGCCTTTGTAGTTTTCATACTTTTCAAAAGTAGGAGAAGGAGCGCCTTTTGGTAATTTTTCTTTTAATGCTGCTACTTGACCAAAGTAATTTTTCATCCCTTCAATTTGAGGGTCAATCATTTCTAAACTTTGATCTATTACACTTTGCTCTATATTTTTTTTAGAATTAATAAAATCAGTCAATTCTTTTTTGATGTTGCTAAACGCTTCATCTAAGCCTTTACTATCAAGTGAAGAAAAATCTTTATCAAATAACTTTTCTTCAAATAATGATTTTTCAGCCAAAAAATTACTTGATTCAGCACCAATTCCTGTGTACTTTGCAGTTTCATCAAACATTTTGGTGTCTAATGTCATTTTGATGTCATAACCGTTTTTTAAGAAAATTGAAGTTTGTTCTTTTCCGTCATAAAAATTATAAATACCACTTTCTACTTTCAGCGTATCGCTAAAAGTTCCGTCTTCGTTTACTTTAATTGTTTTAGAATATGTTTTGCTTCTGATAATGATAGAATCACTATTTTTATCAATAATTTTTCCAGAGAAGGTTACATAGTCTTTTGGTTCGTTTTTACATGATATTATCGCAAGTGCGGCAATAAAATAAATAAGTTTTTTCATAATAAGTGTTTTAGTTTGTTTTAAGGTGTCAAATATAGTTTAGTTATAATTTTAAATGAATTGTTATTCAACAGTTTTTTTGCCTTTTTTTATTTTAATGGTTAATTCATTGGTTTTTTCATCCAAATCCATAGTAATTGTATCGCCTTCGTTTAATTTTGAATTAACAATTTCTTGCGCTAATGCATCTTCAATGTATTTTTGAATAGCTCGTTTTAATGGTCTAGCACCATATTGTTTATCAAAGCCTTTGTCGGCAATAAAATCTTTTGCTTTTTCTGTTAAGTTAAGTGTATATCCTAAGTCAGATATACGACTTAATAATTTGTCAAGTTCAATGTCTATAATCGCATGAATGTCTTTTCGTTCTAACGCATTAAATACAATTACATCATCAATTCTATTTAAAAATTCAGGTGCAAAAGATTTTTTCAAGGCATTTTCAATCACACTTTTAGCATGCGCATCTGCTTGTTCTTTTTTTGATGCTGTTCCAAACCCAACTCCAGAGCCAAAATCTTTTAATTGACGAGAACCAATATTAGATGTCATAATAATAATGGTATTTCTAAAATCAATTTTACGACCAAGACTATCCGTTATATGACCATCATCTAATATTTGTAAAAGCATATTAAATACGTCAGGATGTGCTTTTTCAATTTCGTCAAGTAATACGATTGCATATGGTTTTCTACGTATTTTTTCGGTTAATTGTCCTCCTTCTTCGTATCCTACATATCCAGGAGGCGCACCAATTAAACGTGAAATAGCGAATTTTTCCATATATTCACTCATATCAATACGTACTAAAGCATCGTCACTATCAAATAATTCACGAGCAAGTACTTTTGCTAATTGAGTTTTACCAACACCTGTTTGTCCTAAAAATATAAACGAGCCAATTGGTTTATTTGGGTCTTTAAGTCCAACTCTGTTACGCTGTATTGCTCTAACTACTTTAGCAACTGCTTCATCTTGACCAACAACTTTTCCTTTAATAAGATTTGGTAATTCACTAAGACGTGCGCTTTCAGCTTCAGCAACTCGGTTTACAGGAATTCCTGTCATCATAGAGACAACTTCTGCAACATTATCTTCTGTTACGGTTTCTCTATTTAATTGAGAATCTTCTTCCCATTGAAGTTGTGCAGTTTGTAATGCCTGTTCTAATCGTTTTTCATCATCGCGTAATTTTGCTGCTTCTTCATATTTTTGACTATTTACAGCATTGTTTTTTTGTTCGCGAACTACTTCTAAGTTTTCTTCTAACTCTAGTACTTCTTTTGGAACTACAATATTGGTGATATGTATGCGAGATCCAGCCTCATCTAAAGCGTCAATTGCTTTGTCTGGTAAGTAACGATCTGTCATATATCTGTTGGTTAATTTTACACACGCTTCTATAGCATCATCCGTATAATCTACATGATGATGCGACTCATATTTGTCTTTAATATTATGTAAAATTTCAATAGTTTCTTCAACAGAAGTTGGTTCTACAATCACTTTTTGAAATCTGCGTTCTAAAGCACCGTCTTTTTCTATATTTTGACGAAATTCATCTAAAGTTGTTGCGCCAATACATTGAATTTCACCTCTAGCAAGAGCAGGTTTTAACATATTTGAAGCGTCTAAAGAACCTGTTGCTCCACCAGCGCCAACAATAGTGTGAATTTCATCTATAAATAAAATAATATCGTCATTTTTTTCAAGTTCGTTCATGAGTGCTTTCATGCGCTCTTCAAATTGACCTCTATATTTTGTTCCGGCAACTAAACTTGCTAAATCAAGAGAAATAATACGTTTGTCAAATAAAATTCTAGAAACTTTTCTTTGTACTATTCTCAAGGCTAATCCTTCTGCAATGGCTGATTTTCCAACTCCAGGTTCACCAATTAACATTGGATTGTTCTTTTTTCTACGACTCAAAATTTGAGAAACGCGCTCTATTTCCTTTTTTCTACCTACAACAGCATCTAACTTGTTTTCTTCAGCCATACGCGTTAAATCACGTCCAAAATTATCTAAAACAGGTGTTTTAGACTTGGCTTTAGGTGTGTTTTTTGGTTGTATAGGTTTAAAAGGATTTTGTTTTTCATTGTCAAATTCATCATCAGATGGTGTTTCAGAAATAGGAGAGATGTTAAATTCACTTCCGCTTTCAGAAAATAATTGTTTGAAAAGCATTTTAACTTCTTCATAACTTATATTAAATTTATGAAGTAATTTAGTTGTTGGATCATTTTCGTTTCTCAAAATACATAGCAATAAATGCACAGTATTAACATAATCACTTTTATATAATTTAGCCTCTAGAAAAGTTGTTTTTAGCGCTTTTTCTGCTTGTTTTGTTAACTGTAGGTTGCGCTTGCTATTTACTTCTGATAGTATAGGATTCGCAGGACTTAAAAGTTCAATTTTTTTACGAAGATATTCTAAATTAACTTCTAGAAGGTTAAGAATTTCAATGGCTTTTCCTTCTCCCTTGCGAAGTAAACCAAGTGCAAGGTGTTCAGTGCCAATAAAGTCATGTCCTAACCTAAGCGCTTCTTCTTTGCTGTATGCTATTACATCTTTAACCTTTGGTGAAAAATTATCGTCCATATACTATTTTTAATTAGGTTTATATTAAAAAAAAATAACTAAAATGTAAAAAAGTAAAAATTACACTTAGCAATTGTTTATCTTGTAAAATTAAGAGATTTTTTGAGATAGTTAAACAAAAATAACACCACTTTTAATAAATCGATAGTATTCCGTTTCAATAAAGAATATAAACCACTGATAATCAATAAGTTTCTGTAGAAAAAATTCAACAAAAAATTGTTAATAACTATTGCGAAAAAGTGATTTGTTTTTTCTTTTAAAAAGCACTGAAAATTGTATCTTGCTCTTTTATTTTAATTAACAAAACAACTAAACATTTTATATATGGCAGATGGAGAAAAACTGATACCGATTAATATTGAAGATGAAATGAAATCGGCATACATCGATTATTCGATGTCGGTAATTGTTTCAAGAGCACTTCCTGATGTTCGTGATGGATTAAAACCAGTACATAGACGCGTTCTTTTTGGAATGCATGAGTTAGGAATTAAAGCAACAGGAGCATATAAGAAATCGGCAAGAATTGTTGGAGAGGTTTTAGGTAAGTATCATCCACATGGCGATACATCAGTATATGATTCAATGGTGCGTATGGCACAAAATTGGAGTGTACGCTATATGATGGTAGATGGTCAAGGTAACTTTGGTTCGGTTGATGGTGATAGTCCTGCAGCAATGCGTTATACAGAGGTAAGAATGCAAAAAATATCAGAAGATATGTTGTCTGATATTGAAAAGGAAACCGTTGATACTCGATTAAACTTTGACGATACATTATATGAACCAACAGTATTACCAACACGTATTCCAAATTTATTGGTTAATGGTGCTTCAGGTATTGCTGTAGGAATGGCTACAAATATGGCACCTCATAACTTAACAGAAGTTATTAATGGTACGGTTGCTTATATTGATAACAATGATATTGAAATAGAAGAGTTAATGCAACACGTAAAAGCGCCAGATTTTCCTACAGGAGGAATAATTTATGGTTATGATGGTGTGAAGAGTGCATTTGAAACAGGAAGAGGACGTATAGTAATGCGCGCCAAAACTTCATTTGAAGAAATAAAAGGGCGTGAATGTATTATTGTATCAGAAATACCTTATCAAGTTAACAAAGCAGATATGATTAAGAAAACTGCTGACTTGGTAAATGATAAAAAATTAGAAGGTATTGCTAATATTAGAGATGAGTCTGATAGAAAAGGAATGCGAATTGTGTACGTTTTAAAACGTGATTCAATACCAAATGTAGTATTAAATAAATTGTTTAAATACACGTCATTACAAACCTCATTTAGCGTAAATAATATCGCTTTAGTTAATGGTCGTCCTGAGCAATTAAATTTAAAACAATTAATACATTATTTTGTAGAGCACAGACATGATGTAGTACAGCGTAGAACAAAATTTGATTTAAAGAAAGCAGAGGCAAGAGCGCATATTTTAGAAGGATTAATAATTGCGTCTGATAATATTGATGAAGTTATTAAAATTATAAGAGCCTCATCTAATGCCGATCAAGCAAGAGAAAGCCTAATCAAACGCTTTGAATTGTCCGAAATTCAAGCAAAAGCAATTGTTGAGATGCGCTTGCGTCAATTAACAGGTTTAGAGCAAGATAAGTTAAGAGCAGAGTATGAACAAATAATGAAAACGATTGAAGATTTGAAAGATATTTTGGCAAACGAGCCAAGACGTTATCAAATTATCAAAGATGAATTGATTGCTATACGTGATAAATATGGTGATGAGCGCCGTTCAGTTATTGAATATGCAGGAGGAGATTTATCTATAGAAGATATGATTCCTGACACAAAAGTTGTCGTTACAATTTCTCATGCAGGATATGTAAAACGTACAAATTTAGATGAATATAAAGTTCAAAATAGAGGAGGACG
>CAMZLV010000093.1 GCA_947311835.1 uncultured Lutibacter sp.
CTCTTCGTCTTCTGGAGACATCAAAGGAATTAATTCTGCATCTTGATCAAATACTTGTTGAAATGACAAGTTGTCAAGTTTTATAAATTTTGAATCACTCATAATTTTATTTGGGTCATTTTGTCATTATTATTTACAATAAACAATAATTTAAAATGTTTTTTTTATTTACATCATTAGTAATCAGTAGGCTTAAAGCAAACTTACTGATTTTAAATATATAAATTCAATAGTTGTGCCAATGGTTCTTTAAATTAAAAAAATGATTTTAAAAATTTCGATATTTTTTTGTTTCTTCAAAAATATGCTCTAAAATACGTTCTTCTTTTTCATCAAAATCTATATTTCTACGTTTCATCACAACTTTTGCAACTTGTTTTACTTTATTCATTTGATAGGTTTTCATACCGCCACTTCCTCCCCAAGAAAATGAGGGAATAAAATTACGTGGAAATCCTTGTCCAAAAATGTTAGCATTTACGCCAATTACTGTACCTGTATTAAACATCGTATTAATGGCACATTTTGAGTGATCACCCATCATTAAACCGCAAAATTGAAGTCCCGTTTTTACAAAACGTCCTGTTTCATAACTCCATAATTTCACTTCTGAATAATCGTTCTTTAAATTTGAATTATTCGTATCAGCACCAATATTACACCATTCTCCAAGCACCGAATTTCCAAGATAGCCTTCATGTCCTTTGTTAGAATTGCCAAAAATTACTGCGTTATTAATTTCTCCTCCTACTTTTGAATTAATACCAATTGTTGTTCCTCCATATATTTTTGCGCCCATTTTTACAATCGCGTTTTCACATAACGCAAACGAGCCTCTAATCATAACACCTTCCATTATTAGCGTGTTTTTACCAATATATATTGGTCCTTCAGTTGCATTTAATGAAGCCAACGTTAATTTTGCTCCTTCTTCAATAAAAATATTTTTTTTATTAAAACAATGCACAGTCTCTGGAATTTCTGCTGATTTTCTTCCTTGAGTTATAAAATCAAAATCTTGCTGAATGGCTTTGGCATTAAAAGAAAAAATATCCCAAGTATTTTTAATTTGAATTAAATCTTCATTAAAATCTATTCGCTCAAACGCATCAAAATTATCATGTTCTTGACTATCTGTTGAAAAAAATGCAATTATATTTTCATCTTTAAAAATAACTTGATTTTCTTTTAGGTTTTTTACTTGTTCTACCAATTTATCAGTTGGTAAAAAAGAAGCGTTTATAAAAATATTTTGCTCCATTTCTACCATAGGATATTTCTCTTCAAGATATTCCTCAGTAAGTGTAGTAGTTGTATAACCTAACCGTTTTTCCCATTTCTCACGGATGGTTAGTATTCCTATTCGAATGTCAGCAACTGGTCGTGTGTAAGTAAATGGTAATAATGCGTCTCTTACTTGACCATCAAACAAAATATAGTTCATCTTATTTTCAAATTTTGTCAAAGATAAAAAAAAGGAAGTTAAAACTTCCTTTTTAAAATCGTATTTCATTATTGTAAATGTATATTATTTGCTTAAATACATCTTTCTACGTGAATATAATTCGTAAAATTGGTCATCTTTTAAATTGTCAATAAACAAAATACTTTCTCCTGTTGATTTCATTTCTGGACCTAAATTTTTATCAACATTCGGGAATTTATTAAATGAAAAAACAGGTTGTTTAATAGCAAATCCAGATAATTTTGGTTTGAAAGTGAAATCAGTCACTTTATTTACGCCAAGCATTACTTTCGTTGCATAGTTTACATACGGTTCTTGATACGCTTTTGCAATAAAAGGCACTGTTCTTGAGGCTCTTGGATTGGCTTCAATTATATAAACCGTATCATTTTTTATAGCAAATTGTATATTTATTAATCCTACAGTTTGTAAGGCTACGGCTATCTTTTTAGTATGATCTTTAATTTGTTGCATTACAAATTCGCCTAAATTAAATGGCGGAAGTGTTGCGTTTGAATCTCCTGAATGCACACCACAAGGTTCTATGTGTTCCATAATTCCTATGATATATACGTTTCCATCAGCATCACAAATTGCATCTGCTTCTGCTTCTATGGCTCCATCTAAATAATGGTCTAATAAAAGTGTGTTATTCGGAATTTTACGCAATAAATCTACTACGTGTTTCTCTAATTCTTCTTTATTAATAACAATTTTCATTCCTTGTCCTCCAAGTACGTAAGATGGACGTACTAAAATTGGAAAGTCTAAATTATCTGCAATAGCAATTGCTTCATCGGCAGTTGTGGCTGTGCCAAATTCTGGAAATGGTATTTTTAATTTTGTTAACAATTCAGAAAAACGCCCTCTATCTTCGGCTAAATCAAGGGCTTCAAAACTTGTTCCTATTATTTTTATACCGTATTTTTCTAGTTTTTCGGCTAACTTTAATGCTGTTTGCCCTCCTAATTGTACAATTACACCTTCTGGTTTTTCATGTTGAATAATGTCGTAGATGTGTTCCCAAAAAACAGGTTCAAAGTATAATTTATCAGAAATATCAAAATCTGTTGACACTGTTTCAGGATTGCAATTTATCATTATCGTTTCGTATCCAGCTTCGCGAGCTGCTAAAACTCCGTGTACACAACAATAATCAAACTCTATTCCTTGTCCTATTCTATTTGGTCCTGAACCTAATACAACTATTTTTTTCTTTTTAGTTACAATACTTTCATTATCTGCATGTTGTTTTCCATCAACCGTTATTTTATTTTCAAACGTGGAATAATAATAAGGCGTTTCTGCATTAAATTCGGCTGCACAAGTATCTACTAACTTATAAACACGTTGAATATCAAGTTCTTGCCGTTTTTTATAGACATGACTTTCTAAACAACCTAACATATGTGCTATTTGCCTATCTCCATAACCTTTTTGCTTGGCTTCAAGTAATAAATCTTTAGGTAACGTCTCTAAAGTATGGGTTGAAATCTCTTTTTCTAAAACATATAATTCTTCATATTGTTTTAAAAACCATCTATCAATTTTTGTGATTTCATGTATGGTGCTCATCGGAATTCCCATCTGAATAGCATCATAAATTACAAAAACTCTGTCCCAACTTGGATTTTTTAGTTTATCAATAATAGTATCGTAATCTTTATATCCTTTACCATCTGCGCCTATTCCGTTTCGCTTAATTTCTAAAGATTGTGTTGCTTTATGCAGAGCTTCTTGAAACGAACGCCCTATTCCCATTACTTCTCCAACTGACTTCATTTGCAACCCTAAAGTTCGATCTGAGCCTTCAAATTTATCAAAGTTCCAACGAGGTATTTTTACAATTACATAATCTAAAGTTGGTTCGAAGAGTGCAGAAGTTGTTTTTGTTATTTGATTTTTAAGTTCATCTAAATGATAACCAATTGCCAATTTTGATGCTATTTTTGCAATAGGATATCCTGTTGCTTTTGAAGCCAATGCAGATGAACGAGATACTCTCGGATTAATTTCAATTGCAATAATATCTTCTTTTTCATCAGGTGAAACGGCAAACTGTACGTTACATCCTCCTGCAAAATCTCCAATAGAACGCATCATATGAATTGCCATATCTCTCATTCGTTGAAAAGTAGTGTCACTCAATGTCATTGCAGGTGCTACAGTAATTGAATCTCCTGTATGAATTCCCATTGGATCCATATTTTCAATCGTACAAATTATAACAACGTTGTCATTTTTATCCCTAAGTAATTCAAGTTCATATTCTTTCCATCCTAATAATGCTTTGTCAATCATTACTTCGTGAATAGGAGAAATTTCAAGACCTCTACTAAGTAATTCATCAAAATCTTCTTGCCTATAAACGATTGACGCTCCAGCACCTCCAAGTGTAAATGAGGCTCTAATAACTAAAGGAAACCCAAATTCTTGTGCAATTTCTTTACCTTTTAAAAATGATGTTGCTGTTGCTTGAGGCGCCATCGAAATCCCAATTTCAATCATCAATTTTCTAAAAAGTTCTCTATCTTCAGTTATTTTAATTGCATCTATATCTACTCCTATTAATTCAACATTAAAATCATCCCAAATACCTTTGTCCTGTGCTTCTATACATAAATTCAGTGCTGTTTGTCCTCCCATTGTTGGCAAAACTGCATCAACATTATGAATCTGCAATATTTCTATTATTGATTTGGTAGTTAACGGTTTTAAGTACACATGATCTGCAGTACTTGGATCTGTCATGATGGTTGCAGGATTTGAATTGATTAAAATTACCTCAATTCCTTCTTCGCGTAATGATCTAATTGCTTGTGTTCCTGAATAATCAAATTCGCAAGCCTGACCAATTACTATTGGTCCTGAACCGATTATTAATACTGATTTAATGGTGTTGTTTTTTGGCATTTGTTGTTGTGTTGTTATCTTGTTGTAAAGATTAAAATTTTATTTTCGTATGTCAAACTAAGTTGTTAATACTTATTCACTTCTATTTAGTTATATGTATAAATTTTCTTTATTTTTACTCAAAATTTTAATTGATTAAAATTTTAATTATTAGAAGTTAAAGCATAAAAAAAGTGTTACTGACAAACAGTAACACTTTATATATGAATTTAAAAATTCATTATTTTTTTGGTCTAGGATCTGAAGAAACACTTAATCTCTTTCTTCCTTTTGCTCTTCTTCTTGCTAATACTTTTCTTCCATTAGCAGATGCCATTCTTTCTCTGAAACCGTGTTTGTTTCTTTTTTTTCTTTTTGATGGCTGGTACGTTCTTTTTGGCATTATTTATATGTTTTAAAATCGTCTTAAAATTTCTTACTTAGCGTTAATTGCGAAATTCTCTGCTAAAAGTGGGGCAAATATACAAATCCTTTTTTTTCTGACAAGCACATTTAATAAAAAAAATAAAGATTTTTTTTTGAATAAAAATCTTTATATTTGTAATTCATCAAAATCATTGAATTATGTATCAAAAACCAATGTTAAAAGAAGGTAGTTTAAAAGGTAAAGTTATAGTTGTAACAGGAGGCGGAAGCGGTCTTGGAAAAGCAATGACTACATATTTCTTAGAACTTGGTGCTAAGGTTGCTATTACATCACGAAACCTTGAAAAACTTGAAAACGTAAAAATAGAACTCGAAGAAAAAACTGGAGGTCAAGTCCTTCCCGTTCAATGTGATGTTCGTCATTACGACCAAGTTGAGGCAATGTTAAAAGCCGTTTTAGCTAAATTTGGTCAAGTAGATGGTTTACTTAACAATGCTGCAGGAAATTTTATCAGTCCAACAGAACGTCTTTCTGCCAATGCATTTGATACTATTATTGATATTGTATTAAAAGGAACTAAAAACTGTACGCTTGCCTTTGGTAAGCATTGGATTAAAACAAAGCAAGAAAAAGCAACAGTTTTAAATATTGTAACAACCTATGCTTGGACAGGATCTGCATATGTTGTACCAAGTGCAACTGCAAAGGCTGGCGTATTGGCTATGACACGCTCATTAGCCGTTGAATGGGCAAAATACGGCATGCGATTTAATGCTATTGCTCCTGGACCATTCCCTACAAAAGGCGCTTGGGACAGACTACTTCCTGGAGATTTGAAAGATAAATTTGACATGAAAAAGAAAGTACCACTTGGACGTGTTGGCGTACATCAAGAATTGGCAAATTTAGCTGCTTATTTAATGTCTGATTTTTCTGCGTATATAAACGGAGAAGTAATTACTATTGATGGCGGTGAATGGCTAAAAGGTGCTGGAGAGTTTAACATGTTAGAAGAAATACCACAAGAAATGTGGGACATGTTAGAAGCAATGATTAGAAGTAAGAAGAAAAAGTAAGTATTTGAAAACTTCAACCATCAAGCAACTTAAAGATGAACTTAAACATCGTTCGCAAAATGAATTATTAGAATTGTGTTTGCATCTTTCTCGATTTAAGAAAGAAAATAAAGAATTGTTGACGTATTTACTTTTTGAATCATCAAACGAAGAAGGTTATATTGAAGGCATCAAACTAGAAATAGACGAGCAGTTTGAAAACATCAACAAAAAAAGTTATTATTTTATTAGAAAGAGTGTTCGCAAAATTTTAAAAGATATTAAAAAGTACATTCGTTATTCTAAAAAGAAAGAAACTGAAGTTGAACTTCTACTCTATTTTTGCAAAAAACTAAAAAACTTTAGTCCATCTATTAAAAAAAGTGTGCGTTTACAAAATATTTATAACCGCCAAATTCTTTTAATAAAAAAAATAGTTGCTACCTTACATGAAGATTTGCAATATGATTATGAATTAGAGTTGAATGTGTTGGAAATGTAATATTACAAGCCATTGGTTACTAAAAATAAAACTATAATACACCCTTCACTATATTGAGAATGAGAAATTTGCGTTCAAAAAAACATTCTTAAAAAAAAATAAAAAT
Organism: uncultured Lutibacter sp.; assembly: GCA_947311835.1. Taxonomy (GTDB): domain Bacteria; phylum Bacteroidota; class Bacteroidia; order Flavobacteriales; family Flavobacteriaceae; genus Urechidicola. The sequence goes on from CAMZLV010000093.1 coordinate 6,409, forward strand.
TTAACAATCCTAAATTTTTAAATCACAATTAACTGCTGTACTTTTGCTCAAACCTAAAGACAATGAAAAAAACCAAATACGTTTTTGTAACAGGAGGCGTAACATCATCACTTGGAAAAGGCATTATTGCTGCATCTCTAGCCAAGTTATTACAAGAAAGAGGATACTCAACTACGATTCAAAAATTAGATCCATATATTAATATTGATCCAGGAACTTTGAATCCATATGAACATGGAGAATGTTTTGTAACTGATGATGGCGCAGAAACTGACCTAGATTTAGGTCATTATGAGCGATTTTTAAACATCCCAACATCACAAGCAAATAATGTTACTACTGGTCGTATATATCAATCTGTAATAAATAAAGAGCGCCGTGGAGAATTTTTGGGTAAAACGGTGCAAATTATTCCTCATATTACTGATGAAATTAAAAATAGAATTCAAATTTTAGGAAAAACTGGCGAATTTGATATTGTAATTACCGAAATTGGCGGTACAGTTGGAGATATTGAATCATTACCTTATATAGAATCTGTTCGTCAATTGTTATGGGAACTAGGACATGATAATGCTATTTCCATACATCTTACATTGATTCCTTATCTTGCTGCTGCAGGAGAATTAAAAACCAAACCAACGCAACATTCAGTTAAAATATTAATGCAGAGTGGTGTAAGTCCTGATGTATTGGTATGTAGAACCGAACATAAATTAACAGATAGCATTAAAAATAAATTAGCTTTATTTTGCAATGTACAGAAAGAAGCAATCATTGAATCAATTGATGCTGAAACGATCTATGATGTACCTTTATTGATGCTCAAAGAAAAATTGGATGAAGTTGTATTGAATAAATTACAACTTCCTTATAACAATAAGCCATCATTAACATCATGGAAAGACTTCCTAAGCAAACATAAAAATCCAAAATATACTGTTGAAATTGGTTTAATAGGGAAATATGTAGAATTACACGATGCTTATAAATCTATTTCTGAAGCCTTTATTCATGCAGGAGCCAATAATGAAGTGAAAGTTAAATTGCGTTGGATACACTCAGAGGGTTTAACTCCTGAAAATGTACCTTCAAAATTAAATGGTTTAAACGGTATATTAGTTGCGCCAGGATTTGGCGGAAGGGGAATTGAAGGGAAAATTGATGCAGTCAAATTTGCTCGTGAAAACAAGATTCCTTTCTTAGGTATTTGTCTTGGTATGCAAATGGCTGTTATTGAATTTGCAAGAAATGTATTAAACCTAAAAGATGCTTTTTCGATAGAAATGAATCCTGACACTCCTCATCCTGTTATTAATTTAATGGAAGAACAAAAAACGGTTGTAAATAAAGGAGGAACAATGCGTTTGGGCTCTTGGAAATGTAAATTGGAAGAAAATTCTAAAATAAAATCAATTTATCAGCAAGAAATCATTGACGAACGACACAGACATCGCTATGAGTTTAACAATGCTTATTTATCACAAATAGAAAATGCTGGACTTAAAGCGAGTGGAAAAAATCCGAAAACAAATTTGGTTGAAGTTGTAGAATTAGAAGATCATCCTTGGTTTATAGGTGTACAATATCATCCTGAATATAAAAGTACGGTTTTAAATCCACATCCTTTATTTGTTGATTTTGTAAAAGCAACTTTGGAACACTCTTTGACTTAATCTAATTGTTCTAAATTCCTGCAAAAGTAGCAACCTACATATAGTCGTTACTTCTACAGGAATTACAGACCAAAATGATGCAAAAAACAAAATAATAATCAACAAAAAATCACTACTTTTGTCACGCTTTTAGTGGAAGTCACTAAAACTAATGACAAGATGACATTTTAAAATATGGAAGAAAAAAAATTTGATGCAAATAGTTTAATCGGATTTATACTATTAGGAGTTATCGGAATGTATTGGATGTACACCAACCAACCAACTCCTGAAGAACTTGAAAAAGCAAAATTAGAGCATATTCAAGATTCTATTAAAGCAATTAAAAAAGAAACCTTACCAATTGCTAATCAAGAAAAAACTATTGAGGTTTTAAATGATTCAATTGTGCAATTAAAAGCACAAAGTGCGTTAGGTTCTTTTGCTAACTCAGCAAGTATTTCTTCTGAAGGAACAACCGTAATTGAAAATGATGTTTTAAAGTTAACAATCGCTAATAAAGGAGGACAAATCATAGAAGCGTATTTAAAAAAATACACAACTTATCATAATGAGCCTGTAAAACTAATTAAAGATAATAACGCATTATTTAATATCAATTTCGGAACTACAGATAACCGAATTTTAAACACCAAAGACCTCAACTTTGAACCAACATTGACTACAAAAGGTGAAAACCAAGTACTGTCAATGAAGTTAAAAGTTGACAATAATCGCTTTTTAGAATATCGCTACGAATTTAAAGCAAAAGATGATTATATGGTTAGTTTTGCTGTGCGTTCACAAGGTTTAGGGACTGTTTTTAACGCTTCACATCCTATTAATTTAGAATGGGATTTGACAGCACATAGAAATGAAAAGAGTATCAAGTCAGAAAACATGTATTCTTGGCTATATTATAAAGAAGATGGAAAAGTAAATCATTTAAGCAGAAACGATGATGACAACATAAAAAACGTAGATTGGATTGCATTTAAACAGCATTTTTTCTCTTCAATTTTATTGTCAGACAAACCGTTTAAAAGCACGCATTTAATTTCTGAAAATCTTTATAAAGATGACAAAACAGATTCTATATATTTAAAAAAATACTCATTAAAAACTCCTTTAGAGCTTAGTAATGGCGAATTAAATCAATCGATGAATTGGTATTATGGACCAAATGATTATTCAATTTTAAAATCTTACGAAGGGCAAAAATTAGATGAAGTTGTAGATTTAGGTTGGGGAATTTTTGGTTGGATTAACAAATATGTTTTCCGTCATATATTTAAATTCTTAACAGGATTTACTGCTAACTTTGGTTTGGCTATTATTTTACTTACAGTAGTTGTACGATTACTAATGTCGCCTTTAGTTTATAAATCGTATTTATCAAGTGCTAAAATGAAGGTTATTCGTCCAGAAATGGAAGAAATCAACAAAAAATTTCCTGGAAAAGAGAACGCAATGAAGCGTCAACAAGAAACCATGGCCATACAGCGAAAGGCTGGAGTTAGTATGCTATCAGGATGTGTTCCTGCACTGCTTCAAATGCCTGTTTTCTTTGCATTGTTCCGTTTTTTCCCATCAAATATAGATTTACGTCACAAGAATTTTCTTTGGGCTGATGATTTATCATCTTATGATAATATCTATAACTTAGGATTTAACATTCCTTTCTACGGAAGTCACATCAGTTTATTCCCTATTTTAGCATCTATTGCCATTTTCTTTTATATGAAAATGAATCAAAGTCAGCAAGCAAACATGCAACCGCCTACACAAGAAGGTATGCCAGACATGCAAAAGATGATGAAAATGATGATATACTTCTCTCCTATTATGATGCTGTTTTTCTTTAATCAATACGCAAGTGGTTTGAGTTTATACTATTTTGTTTCTAATTTATTGACGATAACAATTATGCTCGTTATTAAAAATTATGTGATTGATGAGAAAAAGATTCACGCACAAATAGAAGAAAACAAAAAGAAAGCACCTAAAAAGAAAAGTGGTTTCCGTCAACGTTTAGATGATGCAATGAAACAAGCTGCAGCACAACAAGAAGCACAAAAGAAAG
>CAMZLV010000094.1 GCA_947311835.1 uncultured Lutibacter sp.
TGGAATACAAGGGGTTCTTTTTAATTTTTGATGATTTTGTTAGACGAAATGTAGTGAAATCAAGACTTTTGATACTACCTGAAATTTATTTAGGACGGGATTGATTTAATATAATTAATTGGCGAATGTAGTATTAATGAATTCGATAAAACATGACAATTATCAGTATTAAGAGGGGAGAATTTTTTTTTAAAAATAAAAAGCACTTCATACTATGAAGTGCTTTTAAAAATAAATTTTTAGTTAAGATTATAAAACCTTTACACACAAACCTTCATCGGTTTTTTCAACCTTAGCAAGTTTATTCTTAGTCAATCCTTTAATAGTTTTATCCCATTTTTTATTGCTCAATCCACTTTTAGTTTTTAATTCGTTTAAGTCAATTTTTTCTGCATTTTTAATCATTTCCAACACTGCTTTTTCATCATCATTTAAATTTATTGTCTGTGTTGCACGTACTTCTGGACGCATTTGAGGGAAAAACAATACTTCTTGAATTGAGGCATTATTGGTCATAAACATAACCAAACGATCAATACCAATGCCAATACCAGAAGTTGGAGGCATTCCGTATTCTAAAGCACGTAAAAAGTCTTGGTCTATAAACATAGCCTCATCATCTCCTTTTTCCGATAGTTTTAACTGCTCTTCAAATCGTTCGCGTTGATCAATTGGGTCATTTAATTCAGAATATGCATTTGCCAATTCTTTTCCTGCAACCATTAATTCAAACCGTTCTGTTAATCTTGGGTCATCACGATGTTCTTTACACAACGGACTCATTTCCTTTGGGTAATCAGTAATAAACGTTGGTTGTATATAATTGTGTTCGCACTTTTCGCCAAATATTTCATCAATTAATTTTCCAATTCCCATAGTTTCATCTGCCTCAATATTTAATTGATGACACACATCAATTAATTCTTTTTGAGTCATACCGTTAAGGTCAAAACCTGTATGCGTTTTAATAGCTTCTAAAATTGGAACACGAGCATAAGGTGCTTTAAAGTTTATTTGGTGTTCACCAAAAGTTACCGTTGTGCTGTTATTAGAGTCGATAGCAATTTTTTCTAATAATTGTTCGGTCATATCCATCATCCAATGATAATCTTTGTAAGCTACATAGAGTTCCATTACTGTAAATTCAGGATTGTGCGTTCTGTCCATTCCTTCGTTTCTAAAATCTTTAGAAAATTCATAAACGGCATCAAAACCACCAACGATCAGTCTTTTTAGATATAATTCGTTAGCAATTCTTAAATATAATGGAATGTTAAGTGCATTGTGATGTGTTATAAACGGACTTGCAGCTGCTCCTCCAGGAATTGGTTGTAAAATAGGTGTTTCAACCTCAAGATATTCACGCTCATTAAAAAACTGGCGAATAGAATTGGTTATTTTAGTACGTTTTATAAACGTTTCTTTTACATAATCATTTACTATCAAATCTACATAGCGTTGACGATAACGAGATTCTGCATCTGTAAATCCGTCATGTACATTCCCATCAGCATCTGTTTTAACAACAGGTAATGGCTTTAGTGATTTAGAAAGTAAGGTTAATTCTTTTACTTTTACTGATGTTTCTCCAACTTGAGTTTTAAAAACAGTACCTTTTATTCCTATAATATCACCCATATCCATTAATTTTTTGAATACAGTATTGTATAAAACTTTGTCATCAGTTGGGCAAATTTCATCACGATTGATATAAATTTGCATACGACCAGAACTATCTTTTAATTCGGCAAAAGAAGCTTTTCCCATAATTCTACGGCTCATAATTCTTCCAGCAAGGGTCACATCTTGACCTTCAAAAGTGTCAAAGTTTTTTGTGATTTCACTAACAGTTGTAGTTGTCTTAAACTGTGCTGCAGGATACGGGTTTATACCTAATTCACGAAGTTTGTCAAGTGATTGTCTTCTTACGATTTCTAATTCTGATAATTGCATACCCTATTTTTATTTTTTTGATGTTTTAGTGAACAAAGATACAATCAATTAGTAAATAATTAAACTCTATAAATAATTATTCAATTTAAACATGTTTTTTAATAAGTGATAGATTTACTATCAAAAAGGAAATATGTAAAAAACGCTTATGGTTTGATTAGTTGTTTGTAAACTGCTTAAATTTCTGTGTTTTATTTAAAGTTACTTTTCGATTTGCTTTTAATTCTGGTATTTTCTTGGTCGAAGGCACTAATGCTACTTGTGATTTATCAACTTATTCTTTCTCTTTTATAAAACTCATTGCTCGTTCGCTTATTGCTGTAATACTCAATGACGGATTAACACCTGGATTTGCAGAAATCATAGAACCATCACAAACATACATTTTGTCGTATCCATAAACCCTATTAAACTTATCTATTACACCAACACTTTTGTTTTCTCCCATAACACAACCACCTAAAATATGTGCAGTTGACGGAATGCCTGTTAATGTTTCAGAAAAAATACTCATCGATTTTCCGTTTACTTTTTTAGCATATTCATTGGCGATTTTATGTGCTTCTGGAATAAATGCTGTAGGTGCTTTTCCTTTTAAAATGTGTGAACTCATGCGAAACCAAGACCTTTTAAATTGCAAAGTGCTATCTAAATTTTGCATAAATAACAAAACAGTAGATTGTTTTGCAAAATCTTTTACTACAAATATTTTTAACCAGTTAAAAGGGTCTTTTATCAATGTAAAAACCAGTTTAATAACCCTTAACAAAAAATTAGATTCTTGAATGCTTGGTAACATTAATGTTCGCCAAAATCCAGATCCTCTGCCGTACCTAACAGGTTCTACGTGAGTATTTTTATCCAAATCCAAAATGGAAGCAATTGCAACTCCTTTAGTGAAATCTTTGGTTTTGTCAGTTGTTGCAACCATAATGAGAGCTTCATTGTTTGATCGAACATCTTTGCCTACCATATCGCTTAAATTTGGCAAGGATGTTTTTTTTAATTTTAACATTAATGAAACTGTTCCTAACACTCCTCCAGCAAAAATAACTCCTTTTGATTGCACTTTTTGTTTTTTAGCAAAATACTTGGTTGAGTTTTTATACGTTATTTCATAGCTATTACCTTCAATAGGTGAAACATCAACTACTTCATTTTCTGCAAGAATCTCTACGCCTAATCGCTGTGCTAGATACAAATAATTTTTATCCAACGTGTTTTTTGAATTATTGGGACAACCAGTCATGCATTTTCCACAAAAATTACAAGAAACTCGTTCTGGACCTTTTCCTTCGAAATAGGGATCTTTGTTTTTTTGATTTTTTTTATCCCCAAAAAATACTGCAACATTTGTAGTATCAAATTTATTTTCTAATTTAATATTTTTAGCGACTTCCTTCAAAGTAGTATCAGCATCAAAAAATTTTGGATTTTTTTCTGCACCCAACATCCTTAAAGCCGTTTTGTAAAAAGGGGTTAAAACCTTTTCCCAATTTTCCAGTTCTGCCCAAGAACCTGATTCGAAAAATTTTGATTTTGGTTTGGGCAGTGTATTTGCATACACTAAAGAACCGCCGCCGACTCCAACTCCGCTTAAAATTGCTAAATGCCTATAATAGGTCATTTTCATGATTCCAAAAAACTTAAATAAAGGTAGCCAAATCCATTTTTTTAAATCCCAATTGGTTTTCGGGAAATCTTTTGCTTTGTACCATTTGCCTTTTTCTATCACCAAAACAGTATATCCTTTTTCTGCTAATCGCAATGCTGAAACTGAGCCTCCAAACCCTGAACCAATAATGATATAGTCGTACGTTTTTTTCATTGTATTAGATATGATAAACTAATTTGTTTTAAACAATAATAAAAAATAATTGTTTGTGGTTATGTTTTCAATAATTTAATCTCTTTTTCATTTCATAATTAATTATTGCTGTAGAAAACCGCTTGGGTAAGAAGTTGGCCGCCAACCGAACTCTTAATGAATCTTGACCGTAAACCATTTTTAATTGATTTCTTTTAATTCCTTTGATTACGTATTTTACGATCGATTCTGGAGTTGTAGTTAAATAGTTTTCAGCAAATTGAGCACTTAATTCATGTTGTGCTATATTGGTATTTATTCCTCCTGGATGAACAATGTGAATCTGAATTGGACTTTCATAAAACTCAACCATCAAAGATTCTGTAAATCCTCTAACTGCGAATTTACTTGCGCAATAATCTGATTGTGTAGGCATGCCATGCAAACCAAAAATACTGGAAATATTGACTAATGCTCCTTCATTATTCGCAACAAGTTGAGGTAAAAATGCTCTACTTCCATAAACAACACCGTAAAAATTAATATTTATTAATCTTTCAAAGTCTTCATCTGTTATGTCCATAAATTTTTCTGTAGCACCTTCAATTCCTGCATTATTAATAAGTACATGTGCATTGCCAAATGTGGCTTTTACCTTATCAGCAAAAGCATTCATTTTATCTTTGTTGGAAACATCAAAATCATCAATCATTACATCTTTAAACCCTTGATTATTTAATTCAATTTTGACTTGTTCTAAAGAAGTTTTGTTATAATCGTTCAAAGCAAGTTTAGCCCCTAATTTTGCAAATTGAAACGCATATTCCTTGCCCATTCCAGAGCCTGCACCTGTAATAGCAACTATTTTGTTTTGGAAGTTTTTCATTTTATTAAATTATGATCTTTTAATTTGAAATTTTTAGCCATTTTTAAATAGGTAAAAGTAAAACCAGGAAACATGGCAATAACATGTCCACTTTTACTTTGATACCAACTATTGCAATTTCCTCTTTTCCAAACCGTTTTTTCCATTTCAGAATGTATAAAAGTGGTGTATTTGTCTTCTGCATTTTCCGTAACTTCTATTGCTTTTGCTTTATTTTTTTCAACAGCATTTATGCTATCTAAAATATAATGCATTTGTGATTCTATCACAAAAATTGCGGAAGTATGTCCAATACCAGTATTAGGACCAGTTAAAACAAATAAGTTTGGAAAATTTGGCAATGTAGTCCCTAAATATGCTCTAGGAAATTCCGACCAAAATGCCTCAACTGGTATATTATTTTTTCCAATTATTGGATATGAAATCACGCCA
>CAMZLV010000095.1 GCA_947311835.1 uncultured Lutibacter sp.
GGTAAAAAAGTAGATATTCCGTATATTTAATGTGTTGAATATTAATTATATAACTAAAATATCTACTTATGATTTCTACAGATAAAGTTACCGAAATATTTTGTTTAATCTTAAGTTCAATTAGTAAATGCAACTAATACAATTAACTTTAGTAATTATACATCTAGATATTGGACGATAACCCAAACCACACCACAAAATAATTTGAGTAATGATGGTACAAATTATCAGTTAGGTAAAATTGTAATTATTAGAAAAGAATAAAATGTATATACACTATTAAGAATAAGTTAATAAATCAGTACGAGTGTAGTGCTTTAAATTACAAAAGGTACATGTAAAATTGTATTTATATTGTACTTTTGTACCTTTAAATTTAATAAAAACACAAATAAATGAGTATCATTATAAATATAAGTGCAAGACAAATTTTTGATTCACGTGGAAATCCAACTGTTGAAGTAGATGTAGTTACAGAAAACGGTATTATGGGAAGAGCAGCAGTTCCTTCAGGTGCATCTACAGGTGAGCATGAAGCTGTAGAATTACGAGATGGAGGCGATTCTTATATGGGAAAAGGGGTTTCAAAAGCCGTAAATAATGTAAATCAAATAATAGCACAAGAATTATTAGGCGTTTCTGTTTTTGAACAAAATGCAGTAGATCAATTAATGATTGATTTAGATGGAACTCCAAACAAAGCAAAATTAGGTGCGAATGCGATATTAGGTGTTTCGTTAGCTGTTGCAAAAGCAGCAGCAAATGAGTTAAATATGCCATTGTATAGATATGTTGGAGGTGTAAGCGCAAATACGCTTCCAGTACCAATGATGAATATTGTAAATGGAGGATCGCACTCTGATGCGCCAATTGCTTTTCAAGAATTTATGATAATGCCTATTGGCGCCAAAAATTTCACACATGCTATGCAAATAGGAAGTGAAATCTTTCATAATTTAAAGAAAATTTTACACGATAGAGGATTAAGTACAGCCGTTGGAGATGAAGGAGGTTTTGCACCAACATTTGAAGGTACTGAAGACGCACTAGACACAGTTCTTGCCGCAATAAAAAAAGCAGGTTACAATGCAGGAAGCGATGTAATGTTGGCATTAGACTGCGCAGCTTCTGAATTTTATATTGATGGTAAATATGATTATTCAAAATTTGAAGGTAAAACAGGAGCAATCAGAACATCAGAACAACAAGTTGATTATTTAGCCGAACTTACAAAGAAATATCCAATTATTTCTATTGAAGATGGTATGGATGAAAACGATTGGAAAGGATGGAACTATCTCACTCAAAAAATTGGAAAAAATGTTCAAATCGTAGGAGATGATTTGTTTGTTACAAACACCAATTTATTAGCAAGAGGAATCGAAGAAAATTCAGCAAATTCAATACTAATAAAAGTAAATCAAATAGGTACCTTAACCGAAACAATTGCAGCCGTTAATATGGCGCATAATGCAGGTTTCACCTCTGTGATGAGTCATCGCTCAGGAGAAACAGAAGATAATACAATTGCCGATTTAGCCGTAGCGCTTAATACAGGTCAAATAAAAACAGGGTCAGCATCAAGAAGTGATAGAATGGCAAAATACAATCAGTTGTTAAGAATTGAAGAAGAATTAGGAAATGTTGCTTATTATCCTCAAAAAAAAGCATTTAAAATTAAGTAGTTTATTATTGAGTTTAGGCTTAAGAACAAATTTAAAACCAACATTATTAAACATGTTGGTTTTTTTTATTTCATTGTTTTTGTCATAAATTTAAACGGTCTAAATTCTTTTATCTACAAACGATAAATCTAAATTTAATAAAGGGTATTTTATCTTTTATTTACTTATAATTTTTTGTAATTTCGCGGTCTTATTTAGAATTAATTAAAACAACAAAAAAATGTCTGATATAGCAAAAATAGAAATAGATGGAAACTCGTATGAATTCCCAATTTATGTAGGAACAGAGAATGAAAAAGCCATTGATGTTAAAAAATTAAGAGCCTTAACAGGAGGCGTAACAACTATAGATCCTGGATATAAAAATACAGGTTCATGTATTAGTGAGATTACTTTTTTGAATGGTGAAGAAGGAATTTTAAGATATAGAGGATATTGTATTGAAGAATTAGCCGAAAAAGCTGATTTTTTAGAAGTAGCTTATTTGTTGATTTTTGGAGAATTGCCAACTCAAGAGCAATTGCAGAAATTTGAAAATGACATTAAAGATAACGCTATTTTAGATGATGATTTAAGAAAAATATTAGAAGCATTCCCAAGAAAAGCACATCCAATGGGAGTTTTAGCTTCTTTAACAAGTGCATTAACAGCATTTAATCCAAGTTCTGTAGACGCTTCCTCTGAAGAAGCGATGTATAACGCAATTGTTAAAATAATGGGTAAATTACCTGTTCTTGTAGCATGGACTATGCGTAAAAGTAAAGGACTTCCGCTAGATTATGGAAATAAAAAATTAGGATACATCGAAAACCTATTGCAAATGATGTTTAAACAACCTAATGAAAAATACAAAGTAAATCCAATCATTAAAAATGCGTTGGACAAATTACTCATCTTACATGCAGATCACGAACAAAACTGTTCGACATCAACAGTAAGAATTGTAGGTTCATCACATGCAGGATTATTCGCATCATTATCAGCAGGTATTTCAGCACTTTGGGGACCATTGCATGGAGGTGCAAATCAAGCCGTATTAGAAATGTTAGCAGCAATTCAAGAAGATGGAGGTGATACAGCAAAATACATGGCAAAAGCAAAAGATAAAAATGATCCATTCCGTTTAATGGGATTTGGACATAGAGTATATAAAAACTTTGATCCAAGAGCAAAAATAATAAAAGTTGCAGCAGATGAAGTATTAGCAGATTTAGGAGTAGAAGATCCAATTTTAGACATTGCAAAAGGATTAGAAAGAGAAGCTTTGAAAGATGATTATTTTGTTTCAAGAAAATTGTATCCAAATGTAGATTTTTACTCAGGAATCATCTATAGAGCAATGGGAATACCAACAGAAATGTTTACCGTTATGTTTGCTTTAGGAAGACTTCCAGGATGGATAGCGCAATGGAAAGAAATGCGTCAAAATAATGAGCCTATAGGAAGACCAAGACAAATATATATTGGTAAAAACATTCGACCTTTTGTATCTATAGAAAATCGCTAATTTTTTTATTATAAGTGATGTTGAAACTCAATATAAAAAATGAGACTTCGCGTCTTAAAAGCGTAATTTTAGGAACAGCAATAAGCAATGGTTCAGCACCTAAGTTAGAAGATTGTTACGACCCTAAGTCAGCAGAACATGTAAAAGCAGGAACTTACCCAAAGGTAGAAGATATGGTTGTAGAAATGCAAGCCGTAGCCGATGTTTTTAAAAAATACGATGTAGAAGTTTTTAGACCAAAGCAAATTGAAAATTGCAATCAAATTTTTGCAAGAGACATCGCATTTGTAATAGATGATAAATTTATCAAAGCAAATATCTTACCAGACAGAGATAAAGAAATAGATGCAATTCAGCATGTAATCAATCAGATAGAACCAAATAACATCATCACATTGCCAGAAGAAGCACATGTAGAAGGAGGTGATGTAATGCCTTGGAACGACTATGTTTTTGTTGGTACCTATTCAGGTGACGATTATCCTGACTATATAACAGCGCGAACCAATATTGATGCTGTGATTGCCTTGCAAGAATTGTTTCCGCATAAAACAGTAAAGTCATTTGAATTGCGCAAATCAAATACAGATGCACGCAATAACGCATTGCATTTAGATTGTTGCTTTCAACCAGTTGGAACCAATAAAGCAATCATACATCGTAACGGATTTTTGGTAGAAAAAGAATACCAGTTTTTGGTAGATTTATTCGGAAAAGAAAATATTTTTGAAATAACATCCGAAGAAATGTACAATATGAATTCCAATATTTTTTCTATTTCTGAAGATGTAATTATTTCTGAAAAGAATTTTACGCGATTAAATTCGTGGCTTAGAGAGCAAGGTTTTACGGTTGAAGAAGTACCTTATGCCGAAATTGCTAAGCAAGAAGGATTATTACGATGTTCAACTTTGCCTTTGATTAGAGCGTAGTTTTAACTTAATTTTGCAAAAAAAAAACACAAACAACACGTGCAACAAATTACCAACACAATTTTAATGATTCGTCCTGTAAGTTTTAGGATGAATGAACAAACAGCAGTAAACAATTACTATCAGAAGGTTTTAGACGGCATATTACCATCAACCGTTCAAGCCAAAGCATTACAAGAATTTGATGCCTTTGTTGAAAAATTACGTGCAGTTGGTGTTCATGTAATTGTTATAGAAGATACTAAAGAACCAGACACTCCAGATTCTATCTTTCCAAATAATTGGATTTCTTTTCATCAAAACGGAACGGTTGCATTATATCCAATGTTTGCTGAAAATAGAAGAAACGAGCGAAGAGAAGATGTATTAGACATACTCGAAGAAAAAGGGTTTGAAATTAAAAACGTAGTAGATTATTCATCTGCAGAAGAAGAAGGTGTTTTTTTAGAAGGAACAGGAAGTTTACTTTTAGATAGAGTCAATAAAAAGGCATATTGCGCCTTATCTCCTAGAGCAGATGAAGATTTAGTTATTGAGTTTTGTGAAGATTTTGAGTACACTCCTGTTTTGTTTACTTCATACCAAACAGTAGGAGAGGAGCGCAAAGCAATTTATCATACCAATGTGATGATGTGTTTGGCAGAAAATTTTGCTGTTGTATGTTTAAATTCTATTGATGATAAAAAAGAACGCAAACAATTAATTAAAGAATTGAAAGAAGACGGCAAAGAGATTATTGCCATTTCGGAGGCTCAAGTCAATAATTTTGCAGGTAATATGTTGCAAGTTTTAGGAGCAAATAATGAACGTTTTATTGTAATGTCAGCTGCAGCAGAACAAAGTTTAACTCCTGTGCAAAAGACAATTATAGAGCGTCATTGTAAAATACTATCAAGTTCGTTAGATACTATTGAGGCTTGTGGAGGCGGATCTGCACGTTGTATGATGGCTGAAGTATTTTTGCCTAAAGTTTAGCTTCACTCTATTTTACACTGACAATTTATTCCATCAGTTAGTTAAGTTTCGGTATTTACAAAAAAAACAGTAACGCCTAAACAACAAGGCGTTACTGCATAATAATGGTTGCGTAGTTAAGTTTTAGTTTTTTTTAAAAGAGAATCATGCTTTTAAAAAGTTATCACTAACAATTTAAACTAGTACAACAAGTAAATAGTACGGTTAGTTACTATTTAATTTTTAGAAATACTTCCGCCAGAAGATTTAGATATTTTTACATCTTTTGGGTTTCCAAAGTATTTAATATTTCCTCCGCTACTTGCTTTAACCGTTATTTTGTCATTCGCATAAATTGATAAATTAGCGCCACTTGAAACAGAAGCAGTTGCGTTTTCTGCAAGTAATTTATCGGCATTAAGTGTACTTCCACTACTCGCATTAGCAGTGATAGAGTTACTTTCGCCACTTATTTTTGTATTAGAACCACTTGAGGTAGCTGACTCAATATTATCAGCATTAATAGCTAACTCGATACTACTTCCACTCGATGATTTTAATGCTATAGTTGTTGTATTGATTGTATTTTTTCCATCAACTGATGCACCACTTGAAGTGTTTATACTATTTATTTCTTTTGTAGTTAAATATACTTTTCGTGTTGCTTTACTAACGTTTTTGTCAAAATATATTTTAAGAGTATTACCTTCAACTTCGGTTACCAATAAATCCATAATATTTTCATCCGTTTCAACATTTAGGTTGGTTTTATTTCCTTGAGTCAGATAAACTTGTATTCCTTGACTTACTTTTATTTCGTTAAAATCGGATGAAATTTTACGATCTTCTGAAATTACATTTCCGTTTCCTTTAATTCCAAAACTACTAACCATACATGATGTTGTAGTGATTAAAATTATAAATAACAAGGTTGCTTTGCTAATTATTTTATTCATAATATTTGATTTTAATTTAAAATTAGTTTCTTTTTTTTGTAGTAAAAAATAATTACTACTCAACTGTTTATTTTATTAGATGAATTGTTGTTTTATCATTTTTATCTGAAAGAGAAACGGACTAAAGTCTTTCTTCCGTTCAGATTATTATTTTATCACAATTCCATTTTGGTCAATATTTACCTCAGCATTTCCTTTGTCAGTTTCTATGTTTAGTTTAACGCCTTTTTTGTCAATTTTTAATTTAGCGTTGTCATTATTAATTTCAATTTCTTCATTTTCACAATCTAAACAATCCAATTGTGTTTCGTTCATAATAAAATAGTGTGTTATCATATTTCTATCATTGATGTCTTGTTTGTTTGCTACATCATCTAAAAAGGTTTTGGTAGAACTATCAAGATAAATTTTGACACCTTTTGGTAAATATAAAATAACATCAATTTCTATATTATAAAATGTAGTTGAAATAGGATTTAAAAAATAACCATTCAGTTTTAAATTATTGTCATCAAGTTCAAATTGATATTCTAGTTTTTCAGCATTTTCATTTGCATTTTTATAATTTTTACCTCTAGCCGATTTTCTTATTTTGATATACGCTTTATCAGAATTGCTTTTTCTTATGTCAAAGTTTACATCCGTAGAATATAATTTTTTTATACCATCTACTACAATTGTTTTTTCGTTGTGATTACTGTGTTTTAAATACTTCGAAACATCATAATCTTCATTTCCAATCATTGTTATAGTAAGAGTATCTTTGGGTTTAATTTTCACATCGTGAGTTTCAGAAGATAAACCTTTATACTTAAACTTGCTTGAAATGTCTAATCCTGAGAAAATAAGTCCTAAAATTGACAGTATCCAAAGTGCCAAAAGTGTTAATTTTGTTACTTTACTTAATGATTTAGTATTGTTTGAAAGGATTTTTAAACCAAGCATAAATAATACTACAAATGGGATTGCAAGTGTAACAAAGAAGAAAAAAAGTATTAGCCAATACGGAAGGTATGAATTGAATATTTCGTTTGGTACTTGTACAAACTCACTCTCAATACCTAAAAAACTAACACTTCCTGCAGAAAAAGTACTAATTAGTATCGTGATGAGCATTACTGAAGAAAATAGGATAATTATTAATCCAATAAATTTTGCAAATACTTTTAATACTGCAAGGATTATTAATCCAATAGTATCTAATAGTTCTTGTAAACCTGATTTTGCTTTTGTAGCATATTTACTTTTTATTTTGTCGGACGCCTCTACAGCCGTATCTTTAATAGTATTTGATACATCTCTAATTTTACGTTCAATATTATCGATGTTTACACGTTCGCCTTCCATTTCTAGTTTTTCGGCAGTAGTTTCTGCTTTAGGAAGTAATATCCAAAGTAAAGGATAAACGAAAAATCCAAATCCGAAACCAAAGGCTAAAATTAACCATATTATACGTGACCAAATTGGTTCAATACCGATATAATGAGCAGAACCAGACGCAACGCCTCCTAAGAATTTATCATCCATATCTCTATAAAATTTCTTTATAGGTTTACTTGATTTATTGCTACTCTTATTTGATTCTTTTTCAGAGTCGTTAAATAAGTCTTCGTCAACAATATAATCTTCAGGTTGTCCCATTATTTTAACAATCATATCGATATCAGCCTCGCTTACAACTTGTCGTTGGTCAACTATTTTGTCAGACAATAATTCGCTGATGCGCATTTCAATGTCATTAATAATTTCATCTCTACCTTGAGGGTCGTCACTCAATGATTTTCTGATAGCGTTTAAATATCGATTTAATTTTTGATAAGCATTTTCATCAATGTGAAAAAACATTCCACCAAGATTTATGTTAATAGTTTTATTCATTTTCAGTTGGTTTAGTTGATGTTACGTAATTTACAGCGCTTACTAAGTCGTTCCAAGTTGTATTTAACTCTATTAAAAACAATTTTCCAGTTTCACTTAGTTCATAGTATTTTCTTGGAGGACCTGAAGTTGATTCTTCCCATTTATAATTTAATAATCCAGCGTTTTTTAAGCGTGTAAGTAGCGGATAAATAGTTCCTTCAACTACTAATAATTTTGCGTCTTTTAAATGCTTAAGAATTTCAGAAGTATATGCTGCTTTATTTTGTAAGATGGATAGAATGCAATATTCTAATACACCTTTACGCATTTGTGCTTTTGTATTTTCAATTTTCATGTTTAATTAGTATGTGTTGTTAGTTGACAAACTTTATAGTAAAAGGATATTTAAAAAATTCTCCTTCTTTTGCCTTTATTGCAGCGAGAATAATAAGAACAAAGCGGATGATTCCTAACAATCCAATAAACGATATTCCACCTATAAATCCGACCAAAGGTATATCAAAAATAAAATCACTATTAAAGTGATTAACTTTAGATAGCAAACTTATAATTGATGGAATAAAAGAGAGACCTAATATAAATGAGTATAATAAATAACTTAGATTGAAGTTTACCGCTTCTTTGCCTTGTTCGTCAATATATTCATTTTCATCCTTTTTTACTTGCCAAAAAATTAATGGTGCTATAACACTTCCTAAAGGGAAGAAATATCCTGCAAATGCTGAAATATGTATTAAAAAGGCGTTGTTATAATTACTATTTGTTGTCATTAGCTTGTTTTAGATTATCTACAATGCAAAGATATGTATATTAAATAGTATTATGCAATACATAGTACTATAATTTAACATAATTTTAACATTTGTTATTTAGTGATAATTTAAAATTCACGGTTTTAATTTTTGAAAAATTAAAAAAATCACTAAATTGTAAGCAAATACATAATATGAAATTTACACCAAACAAAATCAATATATTTTTAATGCTAAAAATTCCTTCAGCATACATTTCAGGAGTGCGAATGAAGGTGCTAAATGATAAAGAAACGGTAGTGACGGTAAAGCATAGATGGATTAATCAAAATCCTTTTAAATCGATGTATTGGGCAGTTCAAGGCATGGCTTCTGAGTTAACAACTGGTATTTTGGTGATGAAGCAAATTGCTAAAAGTGGTAAAAAAATATCGATGTTAGTAACCAATCAAACAGCAACTTTTACCAAAAAAGCGCGAGGTAAAATTACTTTTTCGTGTACTGATGGCGATAAAATAGCAGCAGCAATTCAAAATACTATTAAAACTGGTGAAGGTCAAACGATACTATTAGTTTCAGAAGGCTTTGACGAAAAACAAGATAAGGTTTCTAGATTTGAGTATGAATGGAGCTTGAAAGTGAAAAATTGATGTTTTGTTAGTTTTTTTGTGGAGAAGAAGAGAGCAAAGATAAGAGAGTAAAGAGTAGGGATTTATAAACAGGATTTGATTGTTTTAAATTTGTAACAAATAACATAAAAAAAAGTATAGAGATTATGAATGCACACGAGATAGACTATAAAATATACGGCGAAGAAATGCAATATGTTGAAATTGAACTCGACCCTCAAGAAGGTGTTGTGGCAGAATCAGGAAGTTTTATGATGATGGATTCAGGCATACAAATGGATACCATTTTTGGTGATGGATCAGGTCAAGATACCAGCATTTTAGGTAAAATTTTTTCAGCAGGAAAAAGAATATTAACTGGCGAAAGTTTGTTTATGACTGTATTTCATAATGTTGGACAAGGGAAAAAACAAATTTCCTTTGCTGCACCTTATCCTGGAAAAATTATTCCGATAGATTTACAAGGTTATAACGGTAAGTTTATCTGTCAAAAAGATGCTTTTTTGTGTGCTGCAAAAGGAGTTTCGGTTGGAATAGAATTTTCTAAAAAATTAGGAAGAGGTATGTTTGGAGGTGAAGGTTTTATCATGCAAAAATTAGAGGGAGATGGTTTGTCGTTTCTTCATGTTGGTGGTACGGTAGCAAGAAAAGAATTGGCAGTAGGAGAAACAATCAAAATAGATACAGGTTGTTTGGTTGGTTTTACCAAAGACGTGCGTTATGATATTGAATTTGTTGGCGGAATTAAAAACACTGTTTTTGGTGGAGAAGGACTCTTTTTTGCAACTTTGCAAGGTCCTGGAGTTGTATATGTGCAATCATTACCTTTTAGTAGGTTGGCGGGAAGAATTGCAGCGTCAATTCCACGACAAGGAGGAAGCAGTAGAGGAGAAGGAAGTATTCTTGGTGGAATTGGTGATATTTTAGATGGCGATAATCGATTTTAGCAACCTATAATATTATATATTTATACTTTTACTCCATTGTTTGATGCTATCCCAATCTCTATAATCTCCTTCTTTTACTCCGATAATTACAAATATTCCTTTCGCAAGTATTCGTTGACTAAATGACATTTTGCTATAATCTAACACTCCAGCAAATTTTCCAAAATTATTGACCTTTATTTTAGGAACTAAGTTTTTAATTTTCGTTGCATATCCGTTTGCTTTTATTGTTGCTTTGTCTGTTTTCTTAGAAAGAACCAAACAGACTAAAAAGAATGAAACAGATTTAGTAGATAACGCTATTTCATTTTTAATTATAAAATCTTTGGCTTCCGTCATCCACTTGTCGTATTGAATTGCACTTCCAATTATTATATGGCTATAAATAGACAAATCTTTAACTTCATTTATCTTTTTTACATCAACTTTTTGATTACTAGTAGACAAGTTTTTCCCAATAAATTTGGCAATTTCTGCTGTTGAACCAAATTGACTATCATAGACAACTAAAATATTGTTATTATTTCTGTTATTGATAATTGGTTTTTTCATAATTGTGTTGGTTTTGGTTTGTGCAAAAGAAAAATATTTTCCAAATGTTACTAAACCAACAATAGTTGCAACTATTTTAGAACTATTTACTATGAATTTTCGTCTTGATTGTTCACTTTTCATTGTAAATAATTATTTCACTTTCATTTTCCAATAA